>JAISUW010000004.1 GCA_031271865.1 Oscillospiraceae bacterium | reverse complement strand
TTCCCAACCCCTTGACAAGTGCCGAAAAATCATTATAATTAAAGGTAGAAGCAAGGGGCAGAGCAAGGTCACTCCACACCAAACCTTCGTCAAATTCACGATTGTTCATACGAAAAAACGCCTATTCTTCGTCATAATGCACAAAAATCCATCCATTAAAGGTGATACCATGCTGAAGCTCTTCGAAAAGCCCTACCGCTTTGCAAAGCTCTACGCTTTGCTTCTGACCTGCGCGGCGGCTTTTGTATTGCTGGATACGTTTGTTGTACCGAAAGCGTACTCCATCGTCACCGAACCGCCGGCACAAACCACAGAAGCAACGAATACATCCCCCCCAACCTCAGCGCAGAACACAACGACCGCACAATCCCCTGCGGTACCGACAACCGAGAAGCCCGCTGTACGCATCAGCGACAGGGCATATGAAGACGAGAACATCCGCATTGCGATCACCACCACCCGCGCCTATGACACCACCGTCCACATCGCCGAGGTGCAGATAAAGGACGTGCATTATCTGAAAACCGCCTTTGCAGACAATACCTTCGGCCGCAACATCACGGCAAACACATCACAAATAGCCAAGGAGAACAACGCCATCTTTGCCATCAACGGCGATTACTGCGGCTTCCGCGGCAGCGGCTATGTCCTGCGCAATGGTGTATTATACCGCAGCACCGGCGAGGAAACCGCTTGTGTCTTAGATGAAACCGGGCAGCTCTCCGCCATTCCGGAGAGCCTCCTGCAGGCAACGGCTTCCTATTGGCAAATCTGGTCTTTCGGTCCGGTGCTGCTGGACGGCGGTATCCCCACAGTAGACGAACACAGCGAAATCTCCGGCCGCACCGCCAACAGCAACCCGCGAACGGCAATCGGTCAAATCGCTCCCCTGCACTTTTGTTTCGTCGTATCCGAAGGCAGGACAAGCGGCAACGCAGGTCTCTCCCTCCTGCAATTGGCGCAAGTGTGCGCTGACAGAGGCTGCACCTTTGCCTATAACTTAGACGGCGGCGGTTCCTCCACTATGTGGTTCAACGGTCAACTGGTGAATGCCCCCTCCACCGGCGGCAACAAAATCAGCGAAAGGGCGGTGAGTGACATTGTCTTTATCGGATACTAAGCGCAAACACCTCCGCAAGTATGCGGTGAATTATTCGGCTCTGAGTTTGCTCTGCGTCCTGCTCACGAATGTATATGCTCTTTTCGGCCACGGCATCCGCTCCCAAGCCATGGACTTGATGTTCCTCTATCCGCTGATCGGCGGCTCTCTCGTTGTTACATACTGTCTTTGCAAAGAACTGCTCCCCCGCACCGGCTTTAACCTCTTCAATGCCGGACTGACGACACTGACCGTCGGCGCTTTCCTTTCCGGCATTCTGGAAATCGCCGGCACCGCTTCACCGTATATCCCGGGATTCTACATCATCGGCGGAGTCCTTTGTGCCGCCGGCAGCATAATCGCATTGCTTCCTCCCACCCAAACCGATGCAAAATAGCTATGATTTGTGCAGTATCACAACAAAACGCTGAATTTCCTATTGAACAATCGTCATTTTGACGAACCCCCACCGCTGCAATCATATTACAGAGTTCATTCCATCAGGGCGTTGGAAGAAGTGTTGGTCCGGCCATCACCCTCCTCGGCTTTGAGCCTGGGGACTATAGCCAAGCCGGCACCTTAACCGCGTATTAGCATTACTTATATTGTATAGCCCATTTCCCTCCCCCTCCCTATGGGCAGTACGGGATAGAACAGGCAAAACCGGCAACACTATAAAAGCTATACCAAATACATCCGGGAGGTAACCTATGAAAAAAGCATTTCGCATCACCATGGCACTACTGCTCGTCCTTGTGTCTTCCACAGCCTGCGGCACTAAGGACATCGCTGAAGACGCTGCAACCACTACCGTGGACGGTGTTGTTTATGACGACTGGTTCCTGCCGAGTTCCGATGAACTGCATTTGCTCTACGATACCCGCACCTATATCCCGGGCATCAACACCTCGCAGGAGAGCTACTACTGGTCCTCCACAGAGAAAAATGCTGACCAATCGATGGCTTACTTCTTCTATACGAACGCTGCCAATCCCGATGAAGGCGGGCAGATATATGCCGATAAGGCGCAGCAATTCGCTGTTCGCCCCATACGTGCCTTTGATTAGTACGCTGACGGGGAGGTCACCAAAGCCGCAGACGTTTCCGCCGGCAGTAGATTCCCCGGCGTGCGCCCCCACCCTCCCCGCATGGACACCGCGCAGCCATGCCTAATCATAGGCATGACGACCCCCCGCGCTGCGGGAGGCCGCAAGTTTTGCCTCTTACTTCTTGCTTACCACGTGATTTGCAGTGCCCCCGGCGGGAAGTCGCTTACAGGGATCTCCACCTCAAACTGACCGGCGGCATAGGGGGCAATGGCATACGGCGCAAAGGACATCACCAACGCGCCGTCCTTGAGGTAGAAGTACACGGACTCCGGGCCGTACTCTGCGATTTCATTCGCCAGATCATAGACATTGAAGATGTCAATCGCATTGGCAGTACAGTAAGCATTGACAATATCATTGATGAAATAGGCACCTATATCTAGGTTTACCACATCCCAAATGTACACCTGTTCGCCGGTGGTGAGGCTGTACACCTCCGGCAAATCCATGGCATCACCGTGCGCACCGCCCAAGTAGGCCAAATCAGAATAGAACACGTTCAAATACGCCCCGACATAGCCCAGGCCATAGTTCAAATAGTAATAATTCTCATACGAAGAGTAGTTGTCGTAGACCGTTTCCTCGAAGTCGAAGGCACTCTCGTCAAAGTCGCCCGTCTGTGTTGGCGGTACTGCGAGAGAGGCAAAGTGCGCGTTGAGCTTTTCGCGGACGGCATCATCGGCGACCTCCTCCGCTGTCAGTTTGGGTTGTGCAATGTAGTACCTACGGTACCAAGTCCCTAGATAGCTTTTCTCTTGCTGCACGACATAGGCATCCATTGACCCTTGCCCGAGGCCGCGAATCTGCTCGAGGGCTTCGGCCTCTGTAACGGTATCCTTCGTCACAATCAGATTGCGATCCACCGCCACTTCCGAATCGTCGTCTTTGGTGACATAGGCGCTTTCAGTCGCAGGCGGTGTGTCGGATTCTGCGGCAGGGTCACTCGCCCCGCCGCAGGACTGGAAGAGCAGACAGACAGCCAGAAAGGCTGCACAAACGGATAAGTGTTTCATAATAAGTCCTCCTTATATTGTTGTAGGCAGAATTCATTTCGATAGCAGACCGCGGGATTCGGAACGATTCCCTGTTCCCTATGTTCTTTTAACTGTCAAGCTACATTACTTTAATAAGCGATTTTCAGCGACCCGGCCGGGAAGTCCCTTACCGGGATGTCGACTTCGATTTGTCCAAAATTAAAGGGTGCCAAGTTATAGGGCGGGAAGGTCAGAAGTAGGCTGTCCTTTTTCAGGACAAAGCCCTGCGAGTCGTTCCCATAGTCGGTAAGGTCTTGCTGAATGTTAAAGTAGCCTTCTGCATACTCCGGCGTAACAATGTCATTTTCCAAACAGAAAGTTATAACCGATTGGTTGATGAAATCCGCCGCCTTCTCGAGATTCACGACATCCGGCAGTGTCAGTTTCTCTCCCGTGCGCAAGCTGTACACCTCCGGCAATTCGGCGGTGTAATCATGCGCCCCGCCGAAATAGGAGGATTGGACATAAAGCACATTGACGTAATCGCCGATGAACTCCAAGGTGTAATTCAAATAGAAGTAGAACTGATAGTCAACTGCGCCGTCAAAAACGGTGTCCTCCATGCTGAGATCCATGTCCTCAGGCAGGACGGCTTCAGCGGCAAACTGCGCATTGAGTTTCTCCCGCACAGCGGCATCCGGCACTTGCGCCGCCGTTAACTGCGGCACAGCCAAGTAATAACTGCGAAACCATGTGTCGGCATAGCTTTCCATCCGTTCCACCACATAGGAATCGCCGCGCGCCGGCTTGCTGTCGGGCGCATACGCCCAATTCGGGAAGGCTTTGGACCAGTCCGCCTCCGATATATTGTCGGTTGTCAGCACCAAACTGCGGTCCACTGCTATCTCCGCATGATCACCTTTGGTGATATACGGCGCGGCGGTAGCTTGCGGGGCGGCGGATGTTTCGGCGGCGGTGGTGGTTTCGGCGGCGATTGTTGTCTCCGTCACTGTGGTTGCGGTGTCCTCGGTGGTGCCGCAAGCGGTCAAGAGAAGAGCGAAGACCATTGCAATGGCAACCGATAGCGCTTTTTTCATGGCGGTATCCCCCAATCTATAGAAACAATTCCTAGTAATCACTTCTCAAGTAGGCGGTTCGCGAACCGCCGGGGGCTTCGCGAAGCCCCGACTCACGCGCCCAGCCGTGCCAGCACGCGCTTTGTTATTTCCGCAATCTGCTCCGGTGTGAAGTCCGAAACCGCCGCACCGGACGGCACGGGTTTGTACTGCGGTTCCGCAACGGCGGCAGACGAAAGCCCGCGCAGCGCAGAGAGTTCTTTCTTCCCCCATGCCACGCGGCGAATGTCCGACAGGTGGCAGGGACCCACATTGTCCCCTGTCGCGGAACCGCCGACGGCACCGCAACCCAATGTTAAAGCCGGGGCAAGGTTCGTAGTCGCTCCTACGCCGCCCAAGGCGGCAGGGGTGTTTACAAGAAGACGGCTCACGGGCTTCTTGAGCGCAAACTCGCGGATGACCGACTCGTCATTGCAGTGCATGGACATAGTGTGACCCACGCCTTCCAGATGGAGAATTTCCATACAACGCAGACAAGCCGCCTCCCAGTTTTCTTCCACATAATAGGCGAGGATAGGACACAGCTTTTCTCGGGCATAGGGATTCTTGGCATCTACGGTCGTCTGCTTGGAAAGAAGTACGCGTGTTCCGGCGGGGATAGAGATGCCGACCATCTCGGCAATCACGGATGCGGGCTTCCCGACAATCTGTGGGTTCATAGTACCGTTGGGGCGCAGAATAAACTTGGAGAGCTTTGCAGACTCCTCTGCTGAGAGGAAGTACCCGCCTTGGCGGTCGCATTCTGCCTCAACAGCCGCAGCGATGACGCTTTCCGTTACAATGGACTGCTCAGAGGCGCAAATCGTGCCGTTATCAAAGGTCTTGCTGTCAAAGATGCGGCGTACGGCTGCCGGTATATCTGCACTGCGGGCGATAAATGCCGGACCGTTCCCGGGACCGACACCTAAGGCAGGGTTGCCGCTGGAGTAGGCGGCGCGCACCATGGCCTCCCCGCCCGTGGCGAGAATCATCCCGATGTCGCGGGAGGTCATGAGGGCATTCGTGGCTTCCATTGTGCAGAGTTCTATGACTTGGATTGCATTCTCCGGGCAGCCGGCCTGCAGAGCGGCCTCCGCGATAATCCGAACGGTATCAAAGATACACCGCTTGGCATTGGGATGCGGGGAAATGATAATCGCATTCCCGGCTTTCAGGGAGATGATGGTCTTATACAGCACCGTAGAAGTCGGGTTCGTGGAGGGAATCAGCGCTGCTATGATTCCGACCGGCACGCCGATTTCCATCAGACCGTTCGTTCTGTCTTCATGCAGTACACCGATGATTTTCCTGCTCTTCCAGTAGTCCCACGTCATGACAGAGCCTAAGAGGTTTTTGAGAACCTTATCCTGCCAAACGCCGAAGCCGGTCTCCTCGGCGGCAGCTTTGGCAAGTTCCTCTGCGTGAGCTTCCCCTGCCTTGGCTATCGCGGCACAGATGTGATCCAATTGCTCCTGCGAGAAAGATGCCAGCGCATCCCGCGCTTTTACGGCATTGCGGATGAGATTCCGCACCGCTTGGATGGATTCCAAATCCCGGTCATACTGCATTTTGTTTTCTCCCGCCCGGTAATAGGTACACAGCTCTTGTCTACCCATATTATATCATTCTGCTGAAAGCTTGTCAAGGGAATTTATACGCTATCCGAAAAAAGGTCATAAAGCAATGGATTCCTTCATAGGAATAGGAATGCCTACGAATGTAAGGTGTAGGCAAGACAAGCCCGCAGGGAAAGGAAGTTGCACAGATGGAAGAATCAATCCGGTTTCAAGGAGCTTCGGACGGTCTGCAAACCGTTATCATACCCCGAGAGCCGAACATACTGTCCGCCAAGGAGCCGAACGCTTCCCAAGAGAATGAAGCTGTGATTCTGCGCGCCCATGCCCCCCGCATGAACCGTGAGGCCTCCTATCTGCCGCCGCCGGCACCGACCGGCCCGCGCGTTTATATCACAGACCCCACGCCGGTCGCTCGCGATAAGGCTGTCTTTTCCGTGCCGCAGAATCCGCGCCGCAGACGCGCTGCGAAAGGCTATACCGCAACGGAAAGGACTTCCTCGACGGAAAGCGCTCGCAGCAAACGCCGCACAAGGCTGACGGCGTTCTCAATTGTTTTGGTCGTAGCGGTGACGCTGTTTGCCGGGGAAAGCATCATCAAAGGCTTGACGCTGGCAAGCGCCGGTCTGCATCTGCCGGATGCTGCATCCATCTTGCTCACGGACACCAACCACGAGGCGGACACAGAACCCGCCACTGTGGTAGAAACAACGCAGAAAGCCGCTGAAGTTGAAGTCATACCGCCGGCAGCTCTCTCAAAGACAGACGACCTTACCGAAACCCCGGCGGATGTTGCTCTGAATATGGAGAACTATGCCGAAGCCCACCCGAACCAGAAGAAAGGCGGTAAAATCGTATCTATTACGTATACCTCTAAGCACGCTACGGCGCACTACGGTTCGCTTCTGTTTAAGAATACCACGAAAACCCAGCAGAATATAGATTATGAAGATGTTTTTGCGCAGGAGTTGCCAATAAAAATAGAAGATGGTAAGCCCGCTGTCCTCATCTACCACACCCATACGACCGAAGGCTATGAGCTGACAGAACGCGATTGGTGGGCCGAAGGTTGGTCCTCCCGTACAGAGCAGGCCGCGCTTTCCGTTGTGCGCGTCGGCACGGCTATCACGCAGCAGTTGGAAGCCGCCGGCTTTACCGTTATCCATGATACCGCTATCTATGACAAAAACTACAACGGTGCCTATGACCGCTCCCGCGTCATGGTCGAAAAAATGCTGGAGGAACACCCCGGTCTTATAGTAACGCTCGATGTGCACCGCGATGCCATACACAATGACAACGGCAGCCGCTATAAGCCCGTCAATACCATCAATGGAAAAAAAGCTGCCCAAGTTATGATTATCACCGGCGTGCAGGAAGGCAGCGTCACGGATTTCCCCAATTGGCGGCAAAACCTCGGTTTCGCTATGCACCTGCAAAACCAAGTGGATACCGATTTCCCCGGTCTGATGCGCCCCATTTATTTCTGTGCGCGAAAATATAATATGAACAAAACCCCTTGCTCCCTCCTCCTGGAGTTCGGCTCCGATAATAATACCCTAGAGGAAGCTGTCTATTCCGGCGCTATGATCGGACGCTCTCTCTCAACCTTGCTCGCGGCGTATAAATAGGCTTGCTTTGCGGCATACTGGGGAGGACGGCCGCATTGCGGCCGCCCCCATGAGGCCGCAATGCGGCCTCCGCCCCAAGGAGGAGAAGCCATGCGCGAAGCATACCGATTGCTGCTGAAATTCACCTGCAGCGCTGCCATAGGTTTAGGAATAACAGCAGCGGGGTGCGGATTTTTTTATGTTGGGGAAACGACGGAGTACCTAAGTGCCGGCAACAAAACGACCCAGGTCGGCTACAGCTCAGACAAGCAAACGGTGACGATTGCCGAGCGGGAATATAAGCCGACCGACACAATAGAAAAGGTTCTGGAGTGGACAAAGCTGGCTCCGGCTCCGTTAGGAGCAATTCTGTGGATCCTATCCGGGGAATAATTGGCGAAAAAGCTTTAGCAAGCGAAATTCTTACGTAATATTCGTCATTTATCGACTTTTGTTTCAAATCATTTACAAATAATTCGCTTGACAGCGGGCGGGTTTTGATGTATAATAATATCAAAGTTTGTGCGAGACCGGAACATTATCTGTTCCCTTCTTCCTTAAGATGCGCTGAGATTCAATCTATCTTTTCCTACAAACAGGAGCGTGTGAAATGGACACAACTGTCATCCAAAAGCATCCTCGGCCCGGCCGCCCGCCGAAGGTCGGCAATTCCGGTTTGCACCCCACCAAGGAGCGCATACTAAATGCTGCTCTCCGTCTGTTCAGTGAGGAGGGTTTCTCCCGCACATCCATCCGCGACATCGCCAAAGAGAGCGGCTACACGCACGGTTTGTTCTACAACCATTTTTCCTCGAAAGAGGAAGTGCTGCGCTTTATCTACAACTACTACCGTGAGGAAGTAGCGAAGGTTATGCCGGACTTGGACACCTTGCTCGCCAAGTGCGAAACGCAACCGCCGCTAAGCGTGTTGGCACAGACCGACTACTATTTTCCTGCTGAAATCCAGGAGACGATGGATCGGATTATCGTTATAGCAGTGATGGAGTCGCGCGTTAACGACGAAGCGCGCGCCTTCATTAATGAATGCCTGTTGGATTTACCGCAGCGCAACCTTGCGCCCCTCTTGCACCGCTTAGTCGAGCTGAAGAAGATTGAACCGTTGGATATTGATGTGTTCTGCATGCTGACTGCTAACTATCTGTATGCCGCAGCCATACGCAACCACAGCTTGATTGCCGTTTCCATGGAGGATTGGCTGCGCGGACGGAATGCGCTTTTCACGGCATTTGTGAAGCCTATTTAAGACTTAGATTTAAACAGCAAGGATGGGTAAACCCATCCTTGCTGTTGGATTGAAAACAAAAGCGGCTTTTGCCGGTCCACGCCGGATGAAACCTAAAACACTCTGATTGCTGCCAGCGAATACCCCGGCAGCACAAGGCGTACTTCGCCTCCCTGCGCCTCACCGGCTATGGCGGTCGGTACGGTTTCCAAATCCTCCGGATTGCCTGCCAGTAGCTCCCCCGCATAGGCTGTATATGCTTTGCTATCCGGTTTTAGAAGAATCACCTTTTCGCGGGCATAGGGGTTTACGAGCTTCACTATCACACTTTCTGCGTCCGACTGCGCACTGGCGAAAACACCTCGGCTCTTACTGTATTTGGCTTCCAACTCCGTTGTTCCTTGGTATGCCGAAAAGAGCTTCTGCACTTGGTAGCTCGGGGTTAGCTTGATTGTATCCTCCGTGAACCAAATCAGGTCGGGCTTCCATTGCTCCATGCCGACGCGGGCAAACAGCGGCGCATAGGATGCCATCACCACCGTCCCGCCGCTCTGCTCCATGCCGGTCATGAAGGCGGCCTCGCTGAGTGCCATCTCAAGGTTATTGGTTCGTTCCTCATTGTGCCCGGCGTATTCCCCCATAAAGATTCTCGTCCCCGCCGGAAACGCACCGGTTCGGAAAAACTTGAAGCCCTTTCCCGTCAGCCACTTTTTCCCGGTGTAGCGATGCATATCAATGATGGTGTCGCTATGCTCCGGCAGCAAGCTCGCCAAGGACTCTTCATACTGATCCCCGCTCATACTCCAGCCGCAGGAAGACACGATTGTAATCTCCGGGTGCTGCTCCAGCACTTTCGTTTTCAAATAACGCAAGTTCGCGAAATACTGCTCGCCGAAATTCTCGTTGCCGATGGCGATGTACTTCAGCCCGAACGGTTCCGCGCTTCCGTTGGCTGCCCGTTGGCTGCCCCAAACCGTATCCGCCGCACCGTTGGCGTACTCTATCAGATCCAGTATCTCCTCTGCTAAGGCAGCAAGCCCCGGATCGCCGGGCGCGTAGTTTTGCTCATACTTTTTGCGTTCCTCTGCATCTCCGCCTTGGCACAGCACACCTGCATAGATGACGGGCAGCGGCTCGGCTCCCAAATCCCGGCAAAGCTGAAAATACTCATGGTAGCCCAGCCCATAGGTCTGCATATAGCCCCAGAGATTGGGGTTTTCCTTGCGCTCGTACGGTGCGCCGATGGTGTCTTTCCAATGATAGGCCTGCGAATGCTGATACCGCCCCTCCACAATACAGCCGCCGGGGAAGCGCACAAAGCGCGGCTGGAGATTTGCCAAGGCATCCACCAAATCCCGCCGCAAACCGCCGTACTTCCATGCCTCCTGCCCAAAGCCATGCGTATCCTCCGGCATGAGAGATACATAATCAATATCAATATCACCAACGCCGTCAAACCTAATGCAGAGTTTTCCTTTCCCCGATAGCGCACCGATGATGCTGTCCGCACGGAAATTCATCCAACCGGCCGGTGCCATCACCGACAAAGGTATTTCCTGCGGTGGGAGCAGCACTTGCCCCTGAGCCCCCTCAACCGATACGGTTATCTTCCCGCGGTATCCCCTGTGCCTATAGAACAGTTGCAAATCATACGCCGCGCCCGCTTGGATTGGTATATCACAGCCGGCTTCATCTGTGCCGAAGCCTTTGTTGCGAAGAACGCAAGCTCCCTGTAGGCTGAGTTTTGCAAACGTGGGATTGTTTTCATTCAAACCGCCCTCTTTGCTGAATTGAAGCGGACTTGCTCCCTCCAAATCCCAGCCGAACGCAGCATCCCGTTGCAAGTCATAGTCGGCAGGGTTCAGCGGTCGATTCTCAAAGGAGCGGTTGAGCACCAACTCCGGATAGAGGCCGCCGTCCCCGGCATAGTTGATGTCTTCAAAGAAGACGCCGTACAGCGTTTCCGGTACTGCCCCGACAGGCGCAGCCGTATTGATTCGGACCGTGACTTCATTCATTGAACTGCACCCCGTCAAAGCTATAGAACTGAAAAGAAGGACAGCCGCACACAGCATTTTCTTCATAGTACCTGACGCCTCCCATACAGCGCATTCCATTCGCTCTTCGCCTGAGAACCGCTTCATTGCGTATAATGATTATAGCACAACAGCACAGCTATGTCAACTGCAATTCCTCTTCTTTTTATATCCTTTGCCTCCGTATATGCACAAATCTTTCATAAATCCCCCTTTTTCATTTCACGTTGGTGCTGTATAATTAGAGCAACGGAGGTGAGAAATATGGCAACAGAAGTCTTCCGGAGGCACGAGAAGAAGTACCGCGTCCCGGCTGCAGCATTCGAAGCCTTGCAAGACAAGCTTTCTGATTTTATGGAGCTTGACAGATACAATGAGGGGAGGTTTACCTACCCCATCTGCAATCTGTATTACGACACAGCGGACAGTGCGCTCATACGCAAGTCCCTGCAGAAGCCGGCTTACAAAGAAAAGCTCCGCCTGCGTTCTTACGGAAGCCCTCCCGACTTGAACAGCATCGTATATGCAGAGATAAAGAAGAAAGTCGCGGGCGTGGTCGGCAAACGGCGCTGCGCCATGCCTCTCGGGACGGCATATGCCTACTTGGAATCGGGGCAGGAACCGCCGCTTACGCCGGAGATGAACCCGCAGATTCTCCATGAAATCACATGGATGCTGCGGCAAGGCTTACAGCCGGCTGTGGTTATTGCCTATGACCGCCGTGCATTTTTCTGCCCCACACGGCCGGATTTGCGCATTTCATTTGATACCAATATCCGCTCGCGCCGCTATGACTTGCGCTTAGAGGACGGCGATTATGGGGATCTGCTCCTTCCGGCGGACACTTGGCTCATGGAGATAAAGACGGTCGGAAGTTTTCCGCTGCACCTGTCCCATCTTCTGGCAGAATATGAAATCTACCCCGCGAGCTTTTCGAAGTACGGTACAGAATACAAGCAGTTCTTAGCCGGCAACCCGGCACCTTTCCCGGAATGGGAGGTTCTGCCTGAGGCTGCATCCGTAGAATGAATCCGACGGTAAAGACAGAAAGTGAGAATAGCTATGATTGAATCCTTATTCGGCTCCTCCTTGGGAGAGAGTTCTTTCACCTTAGGCGGTCTGTTGCTTTCCTTGGGAGTTGCCATCGGCTTGGGACTGCTCACGAGCGGTGTGTACATCTTTACGCATAAAACAAAAGGTCCTTCGCAGGGTTTTGCGCTCACGCTGGTGATACTTCCTGCCGTGATTACTGTGATTATTATGCTGATTGGAAACTCTGTAGCCCGTGCTTTCAGTCTGGCGGGGGCGTTTCAGATTATTCGCTTCCGTTCTGCCCCCGGCGGTCCCAAAGACATCGCCTATATCCTTTTCTCTATGGCTATTGGGCTATGCTGCGGAATGGGTTTTCTGCTCTACGGCGCAGTTGCGGGTGTTATTCTCTGCGGGGTGATGCTCCTGCTGGAATTTGCACGCTTTGGGCAGCTGCGCGGGGAGCATCTGACGCTCAAGATAACGGTGCCGGAGGATTTGGATTACCGCCACGCCTTTGATGAGATACTGAAAGAGTATACCAAAAGTGCCGTCCGACGCAAGATCAAGCTGACCGACCTCGGGAGCTTGTATGAAATCCATTACGCCGTCACCGCGAAGCCGGATATAGATGAGAAAGCTTTTTTGGATGCCCTGCGCACCCGCAACGGCAATCTGAACATCACCCTTGCCCTGCAAGGGGAGGAAGAGTTTTAACCCCCAAGGAGGAGTATCCCATGAAACGCGTTCTTTGTCTATGCTGCGCGGTTTTGTTCCTGCTCTTTGCAGGGACAGGGTGCAGCCTGTTCGATACATCCCTGACACCGGCGGGTGCATCGGAGGCTCTGCAATCCGAAACCGATACCGCACCCTCGACCGAAACGGTGCAGGAAACGGTGACCTCTGCGGGCGATGAAAACACCGCTGAAGCGGCACAAACAAGCACAACCACCGCGGCGACAACTACAGACGATGACGACAACTCCCCCATCTTCAGCACTGCCAACGGCCAGACCATAGATAAGGATGGCACCTACACGGTTTCGGGAAAAGTCTCCAAACAGATACTCGTTACTGCCAAAAAAGTAACGCTTATACTTGATAATGCAGATGTACATTCTTCCGACGGTTCGGCGATTCTAGGATACTATGAAGGCGGCAAGCAGACCTTGACTGTTCAGCTGAAAGGCACCAGCACCGTCACGTCCGATAGCGCCCACGGAATCCAGGGGAAAGACAACCTCGTCATCACCGGCAGCGGAACGGTCAATATCACCGCCGCCAAGGACGGTCTGCACGGCGGCAATAAGCTGGAAATCGCCGGCGGCAATGTCAACGTCCTGGGTTCCTATGAGGGCGCAGAGGCTCCCGAGGTCGTCATCAGCGGCGGCAAGACCGTCATCCGTGCCTCCGACGACGGAATCAATGCCGCGTCCGACGACCGCACAATCACACCGAGCATCCTCCAAACCGGGGGTACCTTGACCATCTACTGCACCAGTGACGGTGTAGACTCTAACGGCACCTTCGATGTGACCGGCGGCACGGCGGCAATATTTGTCGGGCAGACGCGCGACGGTGATGCCACCGACCGCGAACAGGGAAGTACGATCTCCGTACCTGTGCTGTATGGTTTTGTCAATATAGCCAAAGGTGCTAAGCTCTCCGTTGGGGACTGGAGTTTGACCATGGGCGAGGAAGCGACGCGCTTCTGCTTAATCCTTCCCGGTCTCACCGAAGGGAAGAGCTATGACATCCTCGCCGATGGCCAGACCATAGTCACCACAGAAGCCACTACCACCCTCCAAGGCATGATGATGGGCGGCAGAGGCGGCGGACCGGGCGGCGGCAGACGTGAGGGCGGCGGCCCTCCCTCTCCCGGCGGATTCTTCGGTTGGTGATTCAATGAATCAATGAATCAATGCACCGTTTCCATCAACGAAACCGGTGCATTTTTTGTTACCGATTGTAACTATTGGGATTGGGCGGCAGCAAGTACCTACATCAGCCCTATTCTGACCAAAAGAGCCGCTGCGTCCATCTTCTCCCGCAGGGTAAACAAACCCAGCAGATACCCGCATAGCTTAGCGGCAACCTTTGTTTCCGCAGCAGTAAAGTTCTTTGTATCCCGGCGGTTGGCAAGGGCAGCTTTTAGGATAGTCTTGTCGGCCGCTACGAACTTTTCGGCAGGGAGGCGGTCTGCCATCCCATTCACGCAAGCGATTTCTGCCCCAACGGGCGGCCAATGCGGCGCTGCGAGGAATGCATCAAAAACTGCGTTGTCGGCGGCCAGTACCCGCAAGTGGGCAATCAGCTTGTAAAGAACGGCTTTTTGCTTATCGGTTATGTCCAATGCTTCAATGGTCGGGAAGGTCTGCATATGAGAGGACTCCTTCATTTTGTTATCTATAATCTATTATATGCTTTTCCATCCAACAAGTCAAACAAAACCGCCTAGATCTGAGCAAGTCTTTCCGCTACATACAAAAATAGGCTTGACAAAATGCTCTGTACCATATATAATAAATGTAAGAACAGCACGGACAGAATTTATATAAGGAGCAGTTCATGATGAGCGAAAGTGATGAACAAAGTACCCGGGAGCAAAAAATCAATCTTTCCGAACTCCGAAACCGCGGCAAAGAAATCCTCCAAAATCCGGTTGCTTGGCTACGCGGACACGGTCTGCCGCATGGGATTATCTCTCCCGGCGAGTTGCTATTGTACTTTTTTTCTACCGTATTCGGGATGATTTCCGGCGGCTTTACCGGGAAGCAGGATCTTGTTTTTAAGGAATCGTTCGGCATATCACCAAACAAATTGACTTTTCCAAGTATCATTTGTTCGGTATGGGACGGTTTAAATGATCCCTTTATCGGCACATGGATGGATGCCAGACGTTTGCAAGTCAGTACTTTGCGCTGGATTATGCGCATCTCTGCCATTACGGGGAGCATCTTTGCTGTATTCGTCATTTGGGACGGCGGCTTTTCCGCCACGCAGCACATCATCATTCTGATTCTGGTGAACTGTTTGCAGGACATTGTCGGCACCATGAGCGGCGTGGCCGGCACCAAGTACGGCGCCGGCACTTCTCCCTTTACGCAGCAGCGCGCCAGGATTCAGGTCTGGCAGGGTGTGGCGAATACCATGTTCTGGTTTATCGCAAACCAACTTCCGCAGCTTATGTATTCCTCCGACCGCTTTACGGTGTATCAGGTTGCTTTTTTCGGGGCGCTGACATCCCTGCCGTTGGCTGTCACAAGCGGAATCCTGCCGACTTTCGTCAAGCAGCGTGTTGACTTCAACGCTGTCTATGAAGCGGAGAACACGGAGATTGGCTTAGACAAAAAGCTGAATATGAAAGAGAGTTTTGCTGTCCTGAAACACAACCAGCTCTTCCTAACCGGCGCTGTCGCCAGTTTCATCACCGTCTTTACCCCGACCACGGGGGATGAGGGGGTGATGTGGGCGGCCATCGGTCCCAAACGCGATATATCCGGTATTCTCGCAAAAGTTTTGGGGACTAATCAAGCCACAGGCATCCACTTCCTGATGCTCAAGCAAACCATTGCCGGGACACTCGCTTCCGTGCTGAAACCGTTCAACCGCCAAATCGTAAACGCTATGGGCGGTCCGCTCAAGACACTGCGGTTATGTTCGCTCATTCAGTGCGCAATGAAGTTCGTTATGGCATTTATCGGTCCCAAGAGCATTCCGCGGATTCTGCTGTTCTGTCTGTTTGACATGGTATACAATCTCTTCACAGATGTCAGCGGCTTAGCGGGCGGCATGATTGGCTATGAGTATTACGACAAGGTGGAGTTGGAAACCGGTCTGCGCTCCGAGGGTGTAACGACTGCAATCAACGCTTTGCTCGGAAAGTTCGTCACCAACAACATCGGTACCCTCACAGGGAATGCCTATTTGACATGGACCGGCTATGAGGGCGGGATAATCGATGGCTCAAAACCTGTCCCGGAACGCTATGGCCGTACCATTTGGTATATGAGTATGCTGACCGCTTCCTTTGATTGCCTGGTTTGGTGGGCGGCAAGAATGTTCCTGCACTGGACACCGGAGGACAGGGACCGAACGGAAGCGGCGTTGGAGGAGCGGCGGCTTTTGGCGGCAAGCGAAAACCCGAATGAATAAACAATAGGAGATTCCCATGTCCACAATCCTTACCCCCCGTATTAGCGGAGCATATCAGCTGTTGCTCAAGCCTGAGCAATACGGTAATTATGTCAACGACCACAGCCTCATTTTGGCGCACGACGGCAACTGGCACCTTTTTGGAATCACGTCTTTCGGCGGCGGACCGGCCAAGGAGCGGTACTTCGTCCACGGTATTACATCCTCTCTGGATAAGCCCATGCGCGAAGCCGGCGTCTGCATTGACAACGGCACCCGCGCTTGGGCGCCCGCTGTGTTTGCCAAAGACGGTCTGTACTATATGTACTATGGTCCATCACCCACGAAACTCAATGTGTCATGGGATTTGGGCGAGTGGATGGGCTACGACGGCATCCAAATGCGCGGCATGCCGCCGCTGTGCGCACACCGAGACCACTTCGTGCTGGAATTGGATGACGGGACTTACCTCATGTACCTTGTCGGGACGAGGAATCGGTTCTCCTGTGTATCTGTATTCGAGTCGAAAGACCTGTTTGTTTGGGATTTTGCAGGGTACGCACTGACCTCCTCCGGCAACGCACCGCTGAATCCGCCGTGGGGGGCTTTCGAGTCGCCCTATGTTGTAAAAAAAGATGGGCTGTACTATCTATTTATAATGTATACGGACAGCGGACACGAAACCTACGAGCAGACTTTCGTCATCACCTCAGAAGACCCGCGTCGCTTCGGCAACTATACCGGTGACAACCACGAGGAACTTGTCCTGACCACTCTGCAAAGCCATGCCGGCGAGGTCGTCTATGACGCTAAGGGAAAACAGTGGTACATCACAACCTGCGGTTGGCTTGGCAGTCCGAACCCAATTCCCGGAGCCTGCTGCATTGCGCCTTTGGTGTGGGAGAATTAAACAAAGGTTTTGGCGGCAGAAGGCAGTAAGTAGAGTAGGCAGGAGGCTTCGCCTCCTGCTGCTTCAAGAGGCAAGAGGGCGCGTCCCGCGGCGCCCCCGGGACCCCCCGCGGCCGGGGGATACCCCCGGACCCCCTTGCAGAAGTGCCCGCTTGGATGGAAAATTCGCCTTATGTCCTGTTGGGCGAATTTTCCATAGGCGCTGCTTGGGTGGCTCAAGGGAAGCAGGTGCAGTGCGGCGGATTTTGGCTATTTTTTGTTACCGATTGTAACTATTTCCGCCGCTCTCTCGCCTTTTGCTTCTTGCCTCTTGGTTAGGAGGAAAGGGTTTGCACTTAGGTCTGTTCTTCCCACATGGGAGTATGTTCACTTGGGTTGGTTGCCTCCCCGATTGGGGGCCAGCCCCCAAACCCCCGCCCGGGGGGCCGCTTGCGCGGCGGCCCCCCGGGACCCCCCGCGCGCCAGGGGGGGTCCCCCCTGGACCCCCCTCGGAGATTTGCCCGCTTGGATGGAAAATTCGCCTCATGTCCTGTAGGACGAATTTTCCATAGGCGCTGCTTGGGTGGCTCTGTTTGGGTTGGGGGCAGGGTTTCGGTGTTCTGGGTTGGTTGGTATGAAAGGGTTTGCACTTCGGTCTGTTCTTCCCCCATGGGAGTATGTTCACTTGGGTTGGTTGCCTCCCCGATTGGGGGCGCCGCCCCCAAACCCCC
>JAISUW010000050.1 GCA_031271865.1 Oscillospiraceae bacterium | reverse complement strand
GGACGCGAAGTCCTTTATTGTTTACGCCAGACCAATTGCCCCCTTATTGTGGCTCAGCAACGCGCCCGATAATCACCCGCCCGGTTGGCGGGGGAGTACCGGTGGTAATATTGTAGCATATTTTTTGAAAAAAAAGCTTGACAATGGGATGGCAAAGGTGTAAAATTTAAGTAGGTGCAGACAAAGAATTCTGGTTAAACTAACAAACAAAGGGCGAGGCAGCAGGCACGGAAAAATTGATGATATGGAGCAATGAAGCATGATTCTGATTGAAGACAACAAAGCCGAACAGGAAAAGACACCCGCCTCCGGTAAGGAGAAAGTCGGGAAAGTTCTCCATTACATCGCGACAGCGGTGGGGATTGTCCTGTGCGTCGTGCTGTTGCCTATCGTGATTGTGAATATGACCTTAGTCATCAAGAGCTATGTCTATCCCGACAAGGTGCCGACCTTTATGGGCTATGCCCCGCTGATTGTGCAGTCCGGCTCTATGGAACCCGCTATCGGTCTGGACGACTTGATTATTACCAAAGAAGTCCCTGAGGAGAAACTCGCCGTCGGGGATGTGGTCGCATATCTCGCCAAGGCCGAGGGTCCGATTGTCACCCACCGCATTACAGCGATTACGGTGGAGGCCGGCGAGGCCGCCTACACCATGCAGGGGGACGCCAACAATACCCCGGACGAGGACCCGGTGAAATACAGCCAAGTGGTCGGCAAATACATCGGCGGCATCACGGACGGCGGACAGCTGGCGATGTTTATGAAGGAACCGATTGGCATGGTTATCTTCGTGGGCATCCCGCTGGCTTTGTTCCTGCTCTACGATGGCTTGCGCCGCCATTTCTATAAGAAGAAAGAAAAAGCCGAGCAGGAGGCTGAGCTTGCCGCCCTGCGTGCCGCCGCCGCGAGTACCCCGCCGCCGGAGGCTCCTGACGCGCCCGATGTCCAATAGGGAGGCATAGCCTCCGCCCACCGGACGTAAAAATACATAGAGGTATTCCCAAAGGCAACCCCGCCGCAAGCGTTTTTTCCGCGGTTCGGGAGCTGTGTGGCACCCCATGCACTTTACTACGGCAAAGTGTGAAACCAACCTCATCCATAGCACAAACCGCAGAAGGGTTTGTGGTGGAGATAAAAACGAATCCATATTAGGAGGAAAATCGTATGCAAAAGCACAACAAAGCCCTACGCATCGCATCAGTACTGCTTGTCCTCGTCCTCATCAGCACCGTGGCTTTCACGGGAACCTTGGCGAAGTACGCCACGTCCGCAACGTCCGCCAGCTACAAAGTCCGTGTGGGTGCTTTCCGTGTGATTGCCACCATCGGCGATGATGTCTACGACCTTGTAGCCGATGCCGACGATTTAAAAGACGGCTTCTATCTCCCCTTCGGCGACATCAAAGAAGCCGACACAACTACACCAGAGGATGACTACGCAATCATTTCAACTAAAAAGCCTTCCTCCCTCGCCGAACTGGAAGACAAACCTTGGATTGTCTTCCCCGGCAGCGGCAACACACTCAAAGACATCAAAATTGAGAACAAATCCGAAGTCCCGGTAGTCCTTCAAATCACGGCCGATTCCAGCGCAACAGTCCTTGATAACATAGAAGGTCTTGAGTTCCGCTATGGTACCACTTGGTATTCCACTTTCAGTGATTTCTTAAATGCGGTCAATGCTGACCTTTCTACGGGTGCCGTATTGGCTCCGCTGACAGGTTTCTACGAAATCAAAGGCATCGCCATCCGTTGGAACTATCACAGCAAAGATACCGAATACGATTCTGAAATTATTACAGCCTCAAAAAACCAAGCGGGATCGGACTATTTTGAGGATGCCGTTGCCGCGGACACCACCGACACGGCCGCCGGCACCGCTGCCGCGGCATGGGCTTATGGTGAAAGCAATGACCTTGATAGCATCAGCTTCTCCATCCCCGCCAATCTGCTGAAGATTCAGGTCATCCAAGTCGACTAATCCCCCCCGCACTACCCAACCCACCCCATGAACCACGAATCACCCCGGCGCAAGGGCGGCAGCCCCGCCCTTGCGCCCCCACCGAAAGAATAAAAAGAATCCCTATAGAAAGACGTCCAAACGCACCCCCTTATTCTGCAATATGGAGGTTATCCGTATGAAGTACAAGACCAACACCCCGGCGCGGTTGGCGTGTATCCTCCTTGTGTTTGCGCTTTTCACGACCGGCCTCACCTCCGGGACTTTCGCGAAGTATTATGCTGTCGCGACCGGGACGGCCACGGCGCGGGTGGCGAAGTTTTCCGTTCAGGTCTGGAAAGGCACCAAGAGCGGAGACAGTGGAACAACTACTACCGATACTGACTGGGATGAGATTGCCGTTCTCGGGTCCGAGCCGACGGTTACAGTCAGTTTATGGGATACAATGACCGAAGCAAAAGATCAAGTTTTAGCTAACCCTCGTGCCGAACGGTATACATCTACCGGTGACATCTATCCTGCCAACGGCTCGGACAAAATTATTGCCCCCGGCACCGGCGGAAAGTTCCGTATCGTAGCGCGCAATATGTCTGAGGTTGCCGTGAAGATTGATGTTTCTGTCGGCGGTGACGATTACAAAAATGAAGGAAACATACCGATTGAGTGGTCTGTCGGCGGCGCCGCATTCTCCTCTATACAACCGACAACAGCACAAACGGCTTCGGGTATTTATACACCGAATAATGCAGATGGAGTTAACGCCACAACGGTTCTCAAGCCAAGCGGTGCGACAGAGGCGGTATTTGAGTGGCGTTGGAAATATGACAATGTAACCGTCAGCACTGCAACCGACGGTGGTACAACTCCCATCTATTCTTCCGGCGATGACCGGGACCGTGACATCGGCGACACAACCCTCGGTATTGGCAGCGGCGGTACCACCGCCACACTTTCCGTCCCCCTCACCATCACAGCCATCCAAATCGACTAAGCAAATCCGTTACCGTTCCCGGTTGGTAACTCTCAAACAATATAAGAGGGCGTGACAAGCATGAAGCACAACCCCAACACCCCCCTGCGTATAGCGGCGATACTCTTGGTATTCGCGCTGTTCACCTCCGGCCTGGTGACCGGGACGATAGCGAAGTACTACACCTCGGCGGGGAACATAGCCACCCGCGCACGTGTCGCCGCGTTCCGGGTGCAGGTGTGGAACGGCACGGAGTGGGTGGAGCTCAATAGTACCGCGTTCACCGGCGGCAAGATTAACCTGTATGATACACTCTACGAGGCTGATGTTGCAGATGCGGAAGAGTATTCCGACACCGGGAATGTTTATGCAAGCAATACAGACAAAATCATCGCCCCCGGCACCGGCGGTACATTCCAAGTAACTGTGAAAAACCTCTCCGAGGTCGGTGTTGCCTACAATCTTTCCATCGGCGGTACTGGAACGACTACCAATATTCCTATTGAAGTATCTACCGATGGCGGCACTACGTGGCTTTCGATTTCAACTGTCGGTCAGACAGCTATTTCTGCCACCGGCACGCTTGCGCCGTTGTCCGGACCTACATCTGCTACAACAGCTCCTGCGGCAGGTGACGGAAGTGTAGGCATTACCGTCAAATGGCGCTGGGTCTATGAGAAAGACACCCCCCACATCACAGACGGCACAGCCGGTTCCATTTTTACCGATGCCGCAGACAGTGCGAAGTTGGCTGTTGACGATGCCGACAATGCCCTCGGCAAAGCCACCCAACTCCCAACGCTGACCCTCCCAATCACCCTCTCCGCTGTCCAAGTCGACTAAGATTCGCATTCATCTCTCCGCAGGGGCGGGTCGTGCGTTTCCTGCCCCTGCGGCACTCCACAAGGTGATTCTCAATCTATATTGAAGGGAAGTTTTCCTCCATGAAAAAAGCGAATGTATTCCTCCGCATCGCCCTCGCGCTCTTTGTCTTGGCTTCCGCAACCATGGGGACGTTCATGGGCAGCGGGACGTATGCGAAGTATGTGGCGGCGGCTAGTGGGAGTTCTGAGGTTAGAGTGGCGAAGTTTCACGTCACAGCTAAAAATGCAACGGCTGCAGTTACAACTGACGCATTGACAGATTTTTCTACAAGCGGTGGTACTTATTCTGCTTCCGATGATGGTACTACTATAGAAATTAATCTCTTTGCGAATAGTATCATAACCGAAAAGAGTGCATCAGCAACAGCTTCGGGAACAATTGAAGGTGAGGATTCCGTAGATGCTAATGTCCATCAAACTTCAAACCTAAATGACCGAATTGCGCCGGGAACAAATTCCAACAGCAAGTTTGCAATAGCTGTGCAGAATTGGTCGGAAGTTTCCGTAAGCATTCAACCGCAATGCCAACTCACCGGCAGTCTTGGTTTGCAAGCAGATACCAGTGAAGCAACGAATAGCACAGCAGTACCGATGGGATTCTTCTATGGGACTTTTGGAACTGGTGTTCCATCTGCTTTTCCAACAAATGCATTAACACCAACTGCAACTATGACCAATTTTGGTACGGCTCAAACGTTACCTCCCTACTCCGGTAGTGGTGTTCCGACAACGTATTATTTTCCGATTGGTTGGTCTTGGAACTTTTACTCTAGCGATAATAATGACAAGTGCGATACATATGTTGGTGTAAATGCCAAAGATGGAACAATAGGACTCAAAGTTAAAATCCTCGCCACCCAAGTAGACTAACCCCCCACCCCAAAACCAAAAGGAAGGAGGGAACGTATTGAAGCAGCGAAAACACCCCCGGCTTTGGGCGTTTATGGCGGTGTGTCTGGCTTTTGTGATGATTACCGGCGTTGCCGCCGCCCCGGTCTTGCCTGTGGTCGGCAGTATGCTTACGCGCCGCACCGCCCTGCGCGGTGTCGGAGAAACCCTGCGCATTACCACGGCCGCCCTCCCGGATGGGATTGAGGTGCAGGATGGTCTCGGCGGTTTGTGGAGCGCGGTCGGGTACTTGGATGTCATCAAGGACAGCACGACCCTCGCCTCCCGCAACGCCGCTTTGGACGCCGACCCGCTGGATACGGCCGCCGAAACCTTATCCAACAACGGCGAAATGGGTCTCGGCGACGAGCGCCTCCTCGTGCCCGGGCACACCGGCACCTATGATTTCAAAATCGAAAACGGCTACAACCACCCCGTTGCCTACACCCTAACCCTCTCGGAAGTGAATGAGGATGCGATACCCATAGGCTACAAGCTCTCCCGCGACGGCACTTCCCTCACCGGGGCGGGTTGGGTGACTGCGGCCGGGCTCACGGATTCATTTACCGTTGCCGCCTCCTCCGGTGTCGCCAACTACACGCTTGAGTGGCTTTGGGACATCGGCACCACCGATGACGCCGCCGACCCCACGAATGTGTATGACACAGGTCTCGGCACGGACTCCGCAAATAAGTATGATGCCGCCTATGATGATGCGGACGAAGCTGCCAATATGCCCTGGCACCAGCTTAAGTTTGAGATAGCAGCCGAGAGCACCGAGACCGTAACCGTCATCTTCCACACCCTCGAAGAGAACGCCGACGGCGATGCTATCTACATCACCATCCCCGAGCAAATCCCCGAGGAAACCCTTGCAAGCCAAGCCGGTTTCCCTGCCGACCCCACCCGCCCCGGCTATGACTTCCTCTACTGGGTGGACGAGAACGGCGAGCGCGTGGACGAAGAGACTTGGCTCATCCGTGATGAAGACAGCTACGGCGAGCGCAACGGCGAAGTCCACCTCTACCCGGTCTGGGAATACAACTTAGACCAACAGATCGGCGTCATCTGGATTGACGGACCGACAGGGGACGTCCTCGACAACTGGCCGAATGTAGGCCGCGGCGAATCCCTCGGCGAATATGCCGAACGCACCGGAGAAACCGTTCCCATCCCGCCGCCGCGCCCGGGCTATATCTTCATCGGCTACGCGACCGACCCGGCCGGCGAACACATGATCGACGACAGCTTCCGCATCCCGGAGGATCTCCCGGATGGCTCACAGATTCCGGTCTACGCCATCTGGCAGGAGGTCGATGAAGAACCGGCTGCGGAAGACGGACCCATCATTCTCCCGCTCCCGATACCGATTCCCCTCCCGATACCCATTGTGATTCCGATTCCGCTCTTCTTCAGCGACTGCGCCTGGTGGATTTGCTGGGAGCACTGGCCTTGGGAAGACTGTGACTGCCCGACCGACTGCAAGTGCGCCGCATGGGACAGCTGCACCCAATGCTTGGAAGAGGGCGAAGAAGAGCACACCAATCCCGCCCCCGCGCCCAAGACCGGCGACAGTTCCGCCATCCTGTGGATAGCCTGCACCGTCGGCGCAACCGCTGTTATAGGCGCAGCTCTCCTGCTCTTCCGCCGCAAGCCCGGCGAGGAGACCTAACACCCAAACCGCTTTCTGATTTACGTTTCATAATGCCCCCCGGGGACGTACGTTCCCGGGGGGTCTATATTGTGTAGTGTTTTGCTGTAATAATGTTTGCCAACAAAAACAATGCAAACCAAACAGAAATGTACAAAATAACCAAAAATACACATCGACCATTGACAAAAACTATATAAAAGCGTATAATACAGGAAATGAATCCCATTTCCCTAAGGATTAATCGCGCCCATTCCGACCAAACTATTATAGATTATAAACCTTACCAATAGAAGCGGAGATAAAGTTTTATGCCGACACCGATTGCCATTCTGCTCTCCTTGTGTGTTGCTTACTGCCTCGGGAGCTTGAACACAAGCATTGTATTCTCTCTTGTATTCTACAAGAAAGACATCCGCACGGTAGGATCCAAGAACGCCGGAGCTACCAATACGCTGCGCACTTTCGGTCCGAAGATTGCTTTTGTAGTCCTGCTGATTGACATTGCCAAAGGCGCGGCTGCCGTAATGCTTGCCCGTTCGCTGTGCCCGACGCTCGCCTTTATGCCTGTGGCTGCCGCCTTGGCCGCCGTCGCCGGTCATATCTTGCCGGTATTCTTCGGTTTCCGCGGCGGTAAGGGTGTGGCCATCGGTGCCGGGGTTGTCCTCGGTCTGCAATGGCCGGCAGGCTTAGCGTGCTTGGTTCTCTTTGTAATCCTAGTCAGCAAGACCAAATATGTATCCGTCGGCTCCATGAGCGCGGCGGCGGCGCTTCCTGTATTCTCTCTTCTGACACAGTTCTTTATCACCAAGCAGCCATGGAATAACTACTGGTGGACGTTCGGTTTCTTCCTGTTTCTCTCCGCCGCTGTCTTTTATACCCACCGCGCCAACATCCAAAGGTTGAAGAACGGTGTAGAGAACAAGATAAACCTAAAGCCTCAACGTCCCGATGAGGTTAGTAAACAGACCAAAGTCGGTTAAATGCAAATAATTACAAACGGTAACAAAAAAAATCCGTATAAAAACGTCCCAGTAAGGTTCGTAAACAGACTAAGGTCGGTTAAATGCAAGTAGTTACAAACGGTAACAAAAAAAATCCGTATGAAGAGGATAGAATATGATTCGAATTGGTATAGATATAGGCTCTACTACGGTGAAAGTGGTTGCTCTGGATGAACAGGGACAGCTGCTGTACAAAGACTACCAGCGCCACCATTCCCGCTCCCGCGAGACAGCGGCACAGATGCTCACCGCCTGCGCAGACCAAATTGGGGAGCAGCCGGTTCTCGCCGCCATGAGCGGATCCGCCGCCCTCAAAGTGTCCGAGGCGGCGGGACTTCCCTTTGTGCAGGAGGTTTTTGCCACCCGCCGCGCCTGCGATGTCTTGACACCCGGCGTGGATGTGGTCATAGAATTGGGCGGCGAGGACGCAAAGATCCTCTTCCTGACCGGCGGCTTGGAGGAGCGTATGAACTCATCCTGCGCCGGCGGCACAGGTGCGTTCATAGACCAAATGGCGGCTCTTCTGAATGTGTCTTTGCAAGACTTAGATGCTTTGAGCTTACAGCACACGCAGATCTACCCGATTGCCTCCCGCTGCGGCGTCTTCGCCAAATCGGACATACAGCCCCTCCTGAACCAAGGCGCGGCAAAGGCGGATGTCGCCGCCTCCATTTACCAATCCATAGTGAGCCAAACCATAGCGGGCTTAGCACAGGGCCGTGACATTAAGGGCACGGTCTGCTTCTTGGGAGGACCCTTGACGTTCCTCCAAGGGCTGCGGGAGCGCTTCACTGAAACACTGGAACTGGATCGCACGCACGCCGTCTTCCCGCAGGACGCGGCATACTTTCCGGCAATCGGAGCCGCGCTCAATGCACCTGCAGACATTGTCAGCACGCCCGCAGAGATTTGCGGAAAGCTACTCGCAGCTAAGAAAGCCCGCGACGCAGGAGAGATTCTGCCGCCGCTCTTCGTCAGCCACGCGGAGTACCAAGCCTTTGCCGAACGCCATGCCAAAGCGGATGTTGCACTCGCGGACATTGCCCAATACAGCGGCAAGGCATGGCTCGGAATCGATGCCGGGTCTACCACTACAAAACTCGCGCTTGTCGGCAGCGATGGCGAGTTGCTGTATACCTACTACGCCCCGAACAAAGGCGACCCCATTGCTGTTTGCCGCGCGGAGTTGCTGAAAATCCGCGCTGTCTGCGGGGAGCGCATCCGCATCCGCGGTGCCGCCTGTACCGGCTACGGGGAGGAACTTCTCAAGGCCGCTTTCCGCGCCGACTTCGGTATTGTGGAGACCACCGCACACTATACCGCCGCCAAACGTTTCCTCCCGAACGTGGACTTTATTATAGACATCGGCGGGCAGGATATGAAGTGCTTCAAGCTCAAAGCCGGGGTAGTGGAGAGCATCCTGCTCAACGAGGCCTGCTCCTCCGGCTGCGGGTCGTTCATTGAATCGTTCGCTGCCGCCTTGGGCTACAGTGCCGCGGAGTTCGCCAAAATCGGACTCTTCGCCGAAAGCCCGGTGAACCTTGGTTCCCGCTGTACGGTCTTTATGAACTCCTCCGTGAAGCAGGCGCAGAACAACGGTGCCTCCGTCGGCGACATATCCGCAGGCTTGAGCGTCAGTGTGGTAAAGAACGCCGTCTACAAGGTCATCCGCGCCAACTCCGCCGCCGACTTGGGGCAGAACATCGTAGTGCAGGGCGGGACGTTTCTCTCCGATGCCGTCCTCCGCGCCTTTGAACGCGAAATCGGTCATGATGTGGTGCGCCCTGCCATCGCCGGACTGATGGGTGCTTACGGTGCCGCCCTCTATGCCAAGGAGCAGCAAACCGAAAGCAGCACCCTTCTGACCGCCGCTGAACTGGAAGCGTTTACCGTGCATACCAAGCCCGCCGCCTGCGGTCTTTGCGGGAACAACTGCAAGCTCAACATCACCACTTTCAATGACGGCTCTCGCCACATCTCCGGGAACCGCTGTTCGCGTCCGCTGGGGAAGAAAGCCGATGCCTTGCCGGATGCTTACGCCTATAAGCAACGCTGCTTGACCGCGATGAACAGCACCGTTCCGATTGACCCTTCGGGTACCATCGGCATACCGCTCGGACTGGGTGCATGGGAACTGTTCCCGTTTTGGAAGGCGCTTCTGGAAGGTATGGGCTTCCATGTCGTGCATTCCGGCTTCTCTACCCGCGAGTTGTATCTGGAGGGGCAGCATACCATTCCCTCCGACACCGTCTGCTACCCCGCGAAGCTTGTACACGGTCATGTCCTGAAGCTCATCCGCATGGGGATTAAGACCATCTTCTTCCCCTGCTTGCCCTACAACTTTGATGAGCACACCGGCGACAACCACTACAACTGCCCGGTAGTCGCGTTCTATCCGGAGCTGCTCGCAAAGAATGTCCCTGAGTTGGAGCGTGTGAACTTCCTCTACCCGTTCTTGGCTCCCCATGCCGAGACCAAGTTTCCGAAACTGGCCGCCGACTACTTCGCCAAGACGCTCGGTGTGTACAAGTCGGTCGCAAAGGCCGCTGCCCAGAACGCATATGCCGCCTATGAGGCGTTTCGGCAGGAGATGTTTGCTTTTGGGGAGCGCACCCTCCGCGAGGCCAAAGAAAAAGGGCAGCGCGTTGTAATCCTCGCCGGGCGGCCCTATCACACTGACCCCGAGGTGAACCACGGAATGAATCAATTGCTGGTATCCCTCGGCTGCGCGGTTCTCTCGGAGGACTGTATCCCGCCGCTCGGTTATGAGAAGCGTACGGTATTGAACCAATGGACGTATCACGCCAGGCTTTACAATGCAGCGCGCTTTGTTGCCAATCACCCGGAAGTAGAATTTGTGCAGCTCGTGAGTTTCGGTTGCGGCTTGGACGCCATCACGACCGATGAGGTCAAGGACATCTTGGAGCGTGCCGGCAAGGTGTTTACCATGATAAAGATAGATGAGGTCAACAACCTCGGAGCCGCGAAAATCCGTCTTCGCAGTCTCTTGGAGGCCACCGGCAACGCGCGCAAGGAGGTGCTTCTCCATGGCTGAGCTTATCTATGACAAGGACGGCCGTCTGCTCTTCACTGAGGAGATGAAAGAGGAGTACACCATCCTGGCTCCCAATATGCTCCCGATCCATATGAGCTTTCTGATTGCCATTATGCGCTCGCAGGGCTTTAAGGGGGAACTGCTTACCAGCACCAACCCGGAGATCGTCAACCAAGGTCTTCAGTCCGTCCACAATGACACCTGCTACCCGGCGCTCTTAGTCATCGGGCAGATGATGGAAGCGCTGGAGTCCGGAAAGTATGACCTGAATAAAGTGGCGCTGATTATCACACAGACAGGCGGCGGGTGCCGCGCATCAAACTATATCCACCTGCTGCGCCGCGCCCTCAAGCGCCGCGGCTTGGAGCAGATTCCTGTCATTTCTTTCAACCTGCAAGGTATGGAGAAGAACCCGGGCTTTACCTTCCCGCCGAAAGTGTGGCTGAAGCTCTTGGCTACAATTGCCTACGGCGACCTACTGATGAATCTCTCCAACCAGTGCCGCCCCTATGAGATAAACGCAGGCGAGACCGACCGCCTCACCGACTACTGGCATGATGAACTCCTGAAGCGGGGGATGCCTTTGCACAATCTTTCCTCGACCCTGGACGAAATCTGTGCCTCTTATACCGCCATTCCCCGCGATACTTCCCTGAAAGCCGTCAAGGTTGGCGTGGTCGGGGAGATATATATTAAATACGCCCCCTTAGGCAACAACAACTTGGAAGCTTTCTTAGCCAAAGAGGGCTGTGAGGCCGTCGTACCGGGGCTCCTTGATTTCGTTATCTTTATGGGCGACCACCATCTGGTTGACACCCGCCGCTACCACATCAAGCACCGCAAGGCTTTGGCTTCCTTAGGTGTAAAAGGTGTTTTCTCTTGGTTCCAGAATAAGCTTCGCTCGGCGATAGCAAAGACGGAGTTCCGTGTCCCGGCAGACTTCGCGACCATCAAGGCGCTCGCCGCCCCCTTTGTCAGCGACGGAAACAAAATGGGAGAGGGCTGGCTCCTTACGGGCGAGATGCTGGAACTCATTCACAGCGGCGTGACTAATATTGTCTGCACGCAGCCATTCGGCTGCCTGCCGAATCATATTTCAGGCAAGGGCATGATTCGTGCGATCCGCAATGCTCACCCCGAGGCTAACATTGTCGCTATAGACTATGACCCCGGCGCCACCCGGGCAAACCAAGAGAATCGCTTGCGGCTCATGCTCGCCTCGGCCCGTGAGACACTGTATCGGGCGTAGGGGCTTCGCGAAGCCCCGGGCGGTTCGCGAACCGCCGCCGCGCTTCGCGAAGCGCGAACCCGGGGTCGGCCGAATCCGCCGTCCGGCGGTTGAGGCTGTCCGGCACATCCTATCACCAAACCCCTCCCAAAGTAATAAACGCCATTTTCCCCTTGCATTTCCCGGAATACTGTGGTATAATATGCATAGAATGTTGTCGCAAATGCAAAGGAGTTTCTATGGCACAGAACACGAAGGTATGCTACAGCTGCGTGACCGGAGGCTATGATACGATTAAAGACCCATGCTATATCACGCCCGGTTGGGATTATATCATGTTCACGGACGACCAGGAACTGCACTCGGACGTGTGGGATGTGCGCGTGATAGACAAAGCCGCTTGGGGTGCCCTCGGCGCCGTACATATGGACGAACCGCGCCTGATGTCGAAGTTCATCAAGCTTTGCCCTACACTTGTGCTGCCGGAATATACGGAAAGCCTGTGGGTGGATGCCACCATCTACATCTGGGGAGATTTAGACGAGTACATCCATACCTACAGCCGCGGTGCGGATATGCTCTGTTTTATACATCCGGATAGGTGCTGTGCATATGACGAAGCGGAGGAGTGTATCAACTTAGGAAAAGTACAATACCCGGAAGCCGTCACTGTACAAATGGCTGCCTACCGAGCCGAAGGCTTCCCGGTGAAATATGGTCTGATATCATCTTGTATACTCTATCGCAAGCATACAGATAGGATTACCGACTTAGGTGATATGTGGTACGCTGAAAATACGACCAAATGCTCCCGCGACCAAGTAAGCTTTACTTACTGCTGCTGGAAACTCGGGATTGCCTATGACATTTGTTACTACAGTATATTCAACAATCCCTTTATTATATACTCCGGTGTGCATTACAACGGCGATTCATTGGCCGGCTATGAACCTGTTTATTGGAAAGCGCCGGCGGTGCAGTCACTGAAAATAACACTCAAAAGCATAATCTATCAGCTCCTACACCTAAAGCCCGGTTGCTTGCAGCGAATCAAGGATGTTTGGCAATACTATCGCTGCTCCAACTCACAAAGTGCACGCCTTGCCGATGAACTGAAAAAGCTCGCCCGGCAATACGAGCAAATGCTCGGCGTAACACCCAACCTGAAGCACCCCCGGACTTTCAACGAGAAACTGAATTGGCTCAAAGTCTATAACCGCCGCCCGGAGTATACCCGTATGGCGGACAAACTTGAGGCCCGCAAGTTCGTTGAAGAACGCTTCGCCGGACGAACGGACAAGCCTAAGCTCGTCCCCCTCTTGGGTGTGTGGGACAGACCGGAGGACATCGACTTCTCCAAGCTCCCGGAAAGCTTTGTCCTCAAGTGCAATCACGACAGTGGTTCAACGGTGCTCGTGCGCGACAAGCGGCAGCTGAACCTCTGGGAAACCATACGAAAACTGAAGCTGTGCTTATGGGAGGACTTTTCCCAACGCTTCGGCGAGTGGGCATACCGGCACATCAAGCGGAAAGTGTTTGCGGAGGCGTTTCTGGGGGAGCAGAAGGAAATGTCAGATTTTCGCTTTTTTTGCTTCGATGGGAAACCGGAGTATATAATCCTTAATTTTAATCACAACTCTAATGGAGATGAGAAATTTACCGACTTCAAACGAAACGTTTATGACATTGCTTGGTCTTTTCAGACTGAACTGTTTGACGACCATCAAAACGACAGTTGTTACATGACGGAAGCACCGATGCAGTTGTCGCAAATGCTTGAATATGCTACCATACTATCTGAAAATGTTCCGTTTCTTCGCGTTGATTTTAACATAGTTAAAGATGAGATATATTTCGGGGAGTTGACTTTCTATCCTGCCGGTGCATATGGGAAGTTGCATGAGATTTGGGATAAGCGTTTGGGTTCACTGATTAAACTCCCACCAAAAACATATATGGATTAGAAGTATATATCAAACAGTTAGGAGTACCCCCATGAGCAAGAAAATCGCCGTCATCGGTCACAAAGGCTACGTAGGCCGCGCCTTTGCGGAGTTTGCCGCCAAGCGGTATGAACTCGTGTGCTATGATATAGCAGAGGGAGTCGATTACCCCAAAGTCGAGATAGACGCCTGCGCCTTGGCGGCCGTTTGCGTCCCGACGCCGCCGGCCGCAGACGGTTCCTGTGACACCTTCATCGTGGAGGATGCCATTTCGAAGATAGACTGCCCGCTGATCCTCATCAAATCCACCGTTGCGCCCGGCACCACCGAACGTCTGCGGCGCGAGACAGGGAAACGGATTGTCTTCTCCCCGGAGTATATCGGGGAATCGAAGTACTATAACCCGGTATACAAGAATATGTCTGAGACGAACTTCCTCATCTGCGGCGGCGAGGCGGCGGACGTAACAGAGGTTTTTACGCTTCTGGAACCCATCGCCGGACCGTACAGCACCTACCATGCCTGCACATCCACGGAAGCCGAGATTATCAAATACATGGTGAACAGTTTCTTGGCGACCAAGGTGGCCTTTGTCAATGAGTTTTATGATATAGCGCAAGCGTACGGCGCCGATTGGCACAGAGTCCGTGAGGGCTGGCTCTTGGACGAACGCATCGGGCGCAGCTTCTCCGCTGTGTTTGCCGAAGACCGCGGCTTCGGCGGGAAGTGCCTGCCGAAAGACACCCAAGCCATTGTGAAAGCCGCCGCCGATGCCGGGTATGAATCCTCCATCGTGAAAGCCGTCGTGGCGTACAACCGCCGCCTGCGCGGAGATATGGACAATTGATACCGATGCTGCATCAGCCCGTTGATATAGAAAGGGGCACCCATGCATATTACATCTTACGAGCACACGGAAGAGGGCCTTTTGTTCCCATCCGAGGCAGAGGAGCTTTTGCTCTCTCCGCTGACGGAAAACTGCTGTGCTGTACTGCGGCGCGAAAGCGGAACTGCCCCGAAAGTACCCGGACCGGCATTTCTGCCGTTGCAGTTTGCCGATTGGACAGTCCTCGAAACAGAGGAGACGTTTGAGCTCTTTCTGCCGGCCTTAGCCGTGCAGGTCGCCAAAGCGGACGGGCGCATTGCTTTCTACACACCGGACGGGGAACTGTTGGGACGCGAAAGCGGCTACAGTACCGCCCCTGCGGAAGTCAAGCGCGCCTCGGCTGTGGAAAGCCGCGAGGAGCAGACCGTGGACGGTCTCAAGACCCGCACCAATGTCAAGGAAAGCATCCTCGACCGCGTTGCCCGGCAGATTACTTGGAGCTTCACCGCCGATGCCCCGGGCATCTACGGCTTGGGCTCCCATGAGGACGGCTTTGTGAATCTCCGGGGGAAGAAGCGGTACTTTTATCAGCACAACTTCAAGGCCATCGTCCCTCATGTGCTGTACAGCAACGGTTGCAGCATTCTCTTTGATACAGGGAGTGCCTTCGTCTTCACAGATGACGGCACGGAAAGCACCTTTGCCTTGCGCTGCGATGACGCCTTGCGTTATTGCTTCACCGCCGCGCCGGATTTTGACGGCTTGGTGCAAAGCTACCGTACCCTCACCGGTGCCGCTGTCCTGCTCCCCAAATGGGCTTTCGGCTATTTCCAATCCAAGGAGCACTACCATACGCAGGAAGAAGTTTTGGAAGTCGCGCAGAGCTATCGGCGTCTGGGCATTCCTCTGGATTGCATTGTGCAGGACTGGCAAACTTGGCCGGCAGGGATGTGGGGGGAAAAGATATTTGACCCAACCCGCTACCCTGACCCGGATGCCATGACGGATGCCCTCCACAAGCAGAACCTCAAGCTCATGATTTCCATCTGGCCGAATATGCAGGGCGGTCCCAATAACCGCGAGATGAAAGAAGCGGGACTGATGCTACCGGGAGGTACAGTATATAACGCTTTCGATGCGGAAGGCCGCCGCCGCTTCTGGAAGCAAGCGCAAGAGGGTCTCTTCCGCCATGGCATTGATGCCTGGTGGTGCGACTGCACAGAACCTGTAGAGGCGGACTGGAACGGTGCCGAGCGCCCTACCGATGCCGAACGCATGGAGAAGAACCTCCGCGCCCTCACCAACCTCTTTGACTCAACCGAAGCGAACCTCTTCACCTACTGGCATTCGCGGGGCATCTATGAGGGGCAGCGGCAAACAGCTCCCGAACGGCGTGTTGTGAACCTCACGCGTTCCGGCTATACCGGGCAGCAGAATTACGGCTGCATCCTCTGGTCGGGTGACATCTCCGCCACGTGGGAAGAACTGCGGGTGCAGGTCGCGGAGGGGCAGAACTTCTGCGCCGCCGGAATGCCCTACTGGACCAATGACGCCGGGGCTTTCTTCGTCAATAACCCTCCCGAATGGTGGTTTGCGGGCGGCGACTTCCCGCAGGGGCGGCATGACCCTGCCTACCGGGAATTCTACACGCGCTGGATGCAGTATGCGGCGTTCCTGCCAATTATGCGCAGCCACGGCAGCGGTACCGCCCGCGAGATTTACAACATGGACGCCCCCGGCGGTATGTTCTATAACGCCATAGCGGCAGCCATCCGTCTGCGGTATTCCCTCATGGATTACCACTACGCTTTAGCCGCCGCCGCCTACTTTGACAGCTATACGCAGTTGCGCTGCCTTGCTTTTGACTTCGCCGCCGACCCGGTTGTACACACCCTCACGGATATGTTTATGTACGGCGATATCCTAGTCTGCCCGGTTCTGGAGCCGTTTTACCACGCACCCGGCGGCGCAGCGCTTGCCGCCAAACCGGCGCAGCGCAGCGTATACCTCCCGGTGGGCACCGGCTGGTATGATTGGTATACCGACGATTTCTATGCCGGCGGCCAATGGATTACCGCCGCAGCTCCATTGGAGCATATTCCGCTGTTTGTGCGCGCCGGGGCAATCCTCCCCCTCTTGCACGGCGATATACAATATGCCGCCGATACGCCGGAGAGCTATTCCATTGAAGTCTATGCCGGCGCCGACGGCGCATTCTCCCTGTATTATGATGCCAACGACGGCTTGGCGTACCAAGACGGCGAATATGCCCGCATCCGTGTTTCCTATGACGATATGGAAAAGACCGTCACATTCGGCACAAGGGAAGGCAAATGGCTCGGTTATGCGGGACGAACGTATGTGCTGAATTATCATACAAAAGACCGAGAGGTAATCTCTCAGTCCGTTGTTTATACAGGTGAGCCGCTTGCGGTTCAATTCTAAGGGCACCGCTTCTTATACCGGAGTTTCCGGCAAGTCCTTATATTGATAGATCCGCACATAATCAATGATGAAATCCGTCGGCGGCGTTTCGGCAGGATTCTCGTTGATTTCGAGATCTTTCGCAACCTCTGTCGACAGAACCACATACTCCGGCACATCGCTGACCTCGCCGAAGTCGGTGCGCCAATACTCGCGCCCATCGATATAAAAAACATACTCCTCCGGGTTCCATTCCACACCGAAAGTGTGATACTCGTCATAGAGATTATAAGCGTGCGTACGCGGACCTGCCAACGCTTGATGGGTACCGCTGCCGTAACCGTCATAATGCAGAGCGGACTGGAAGGACTCCCGCCGGAATTTGGAGCCGAAAGCGGTGTTGTAGTTAAAGTTAAAGGTCTCAATAATATCTATCTCTGTGCCGTCATTTCCGGCATCGCCGACATATATCACGGATCCCGCAAACATCCAGAAAGCACTCCACAACCCGACACCCTTTGCCGGTATCAGCCTCGCCTCAAAGTAGCCGTACTGCTGCCGGAAGGTGGTGTTGGCCTCCAGGATACCGGAATACCAACCCGCCGGATGGCCTTGGGCATCGGCTTCGCGGTATTCGGTGCGGATGTGCGCCGCCGTACCGTCAAATGTGACAGCGGTACTGTCCCAATACCCCCCTTGCCGTTCGGAGGCTATCCTGCGGTTGGGGTCGCCCCATTTTTCGGTATCCCATTCCATTGAATTGAATTCGTCGCTCCAAGTCAGCTCAAACTTCGAATAATCCAAGCCCTTATAGAGCGCAGGAATATAGACGGGGTATGCAAAAAGCCCCATGAACCAATTGACAGCGATAAGAAGCCAAGTCAGCACCGTGCGCCAAGCCGAAACAATAAAAGCCATACCAATCCCTCCGCGTTTGGATTCAGTCATCCCTATATACCTATTATAATACAATTCGACCTTTCTGTCAAGAGAAAAGCGCAAAGCAAATAAATTGTAAATAATCCTTGACAAGTCTATGTGATAAATGCTATAATGGGAGTGTACCCAATCAAATCCAACCGGGAAAGGAAGCTGCTCTGTGATGGAAACCATTGTCCTGATTTGGCATACCTTCTTGACATACCTGCTGATAGCCATCAACTTTTTCGTTGGGGATGTGTTCGGTCTGCCCTTGGTGAACAGCCTTTACCAAACTGTGACGAAAGAGTACCTCGACGAAAACTTCGAGCTTGTTTGGCACGATGAGTTTGATTATGACAACAGCTGGAAGCAGGATGCCTCCCACCCGTTTTGGCGCACATGGGATACCAACGCCCCCTGGGAGGGAGGAATCAACTTAGGGGAGTACCCCACGATTTCCGTGGCGAATGGTTACTTAACCCTTTCCGTCCTTTTAGATGAAGAAGGCAACGGCACAGCCGGCGCCAGTATAAACACCAATCCCTCCATGAACCAGAAGTTCGGCTACTTTGAAATCCGCGCAAAGCTGTCCCGGTTGTATTGCGGCGGCTCACAGTTCTGGTTTTACCGTGTCGGCGAAGAATCCACCGCCCCCGGTTGGAACGGCGTGGAGGGTGCCCGCGACGGCTGCGAGATTGATGTCTTTGAGACCTTCAACGGCTATGAGTACTCCTATCCGGAAGACGTTGTCATCGACGGAAAGAGCTACCACGTCGCCGACCCTACGAGCACTTGGCAAAACAGTGTTTCTTTTGGATTGCACTGGGACGGCTACAATGAGTATAAAAAATCGTATTCCTATGACTACAGCACCAATGGGGATGCATACAATTCATTCCATACCTACGGCTTCGAGTGGAATGCAGATATGTACATTGTGTACGTGGACGGCCGGGAAGCCTTCCGCATCACCGACCCGAATCTGATTGTCCAGACGGATAAATACCTAATCCTCGGTAACAGTACGTATGGTATCAAGCAACCCTATTTTGTTGACAACACCGATTACATCGTTGACTATGTACGCGTGTACCAGTATAAGGACTTAATCTGAATCCACCGGAGAGACTCCGTTTTTGCATAAAACCCACAGGGGTCGAGTTTGCCCGGCTCCTAAAACAGGAAACCATTCAAAGAGGAAGTGTCTGCTATGCGTTTGCCCATCGGCGGAATCATCAACTCCGCAGCCGTTGCCCTCGGCGGAGCCTCAGGGGCGCTCTTCGGGAAGAAGCTCTCGGAGAATTGGAAAAGCACCCTCATGAAAATCATGGGGATGTGTGCCTTAGTCATCTCGTTTGTGTATATTCCCAAGCTGCAAAGCCTGCCGACTGTGATGCTCGCTATGCTGGCAGGCGTACTCATCGGCGAAGCCATCGGGCTGGATAAGCATCTCAACAAAGCCTTGGAAGCCATCCTTAAAAAAGCAAAGCTCAACCGCGGCGCCGACTGGTTGGCGCAGTACCGCGTTATCTTTGCGCTCTTCGCTTTCAGCGGCACCGGCATTTTCGGCATCCTGCGGGAGGGCTTCACCGGCGACCCTTCTGTCCTCGTCACCAAAGCCATCTTGGATTTCTGCTGTGCCATGAGCTTTGCCGCTTCCATGGGTTATGCGGTGAGCGCCATTGCGGCGGCGCAGTTTACGGTGTATATCATCCTTTTCCCGCTGGCAACATTGCTCTATCCGCATATATCGCAGGACATGATAGCCAACTTTAACGCCGTGGGCGGCTGTATTGACCTCGCCATCGGTCTGTCCATCTTAGATGTCTACAAATTCCGGCCGGTGAATTTCCTGCCCGGTTTCATCTTGGTGTTTCCGCTGACGCTGCTCTTCGCGTGGCTTTTCTGACAGTGTATATAATAGAATATATAATGGAATCCGCCGTCAGGCGGATTCCGTTTCTTCGAACTGGGAGTTATACAGCTCCGCATAGAAGCCGCCCTTATCCAGCAATTCCCGGTGGCGGCCTTGCTCGGCGATGTCGCCGTCGCGCATGACGAGGATATTATCCGCGTCGCGGATGGTGCTGAGGCGGTGCGCAATGACAAAACTGGTGCGCCCGCGCATGAGGTTGTGCATCGCTTTTTGTATCTGCTGCTCGGTGTGGGTGTCCACGCTTGAGGTGGCTTCGTCCAAAATGAGCATGGGCTTGTCGGCGAGGATGGCACGGGCGATGGTCAGGAGTTGCTTCTGCCCTTGGGAGATGTTCTCTGACTCCTCTCCCAGTACGGTGTCATAGCCCTCAGGGAGTGTGCGGATGAAGCTGTCGGCATGGGCGGCTTTGGCGGCGGCGATGATGTCCTCCTCCGCGGCATCCAGTTTACCATAGCGGATGTTCTCTCGAATAGTGCCGTTGAAGAGCCAAGTGTCCTGCAGCACCATCCCGATATTCTCCCGTAAAGACTTGCGGCTGATGCTGCGCACATCATGCCCGTCCACGCGGATGGCGCCGCTGATCACATCATAGAACCGCATGAGCAGCTTGACCATCGTGGTTTTTCCTGCCCCTGTCGGTCCGACAATCGCAATCGTTTCCCCCGGATAGACGCGCCCGGAGAAGTCGTTGATGACAATCTTCGTGTCGTCATAGCCAAACTTGACGTGCTCAAACTCTACTTCTCCCTGTGCGGCGGCAAGGGAGTCGGCGGGGTCGGCTGCTTCCTCCTCCTCTTCGAGGAACTCAAACACACGCTCCGCCGCCGCTGCCATGGACTGCAGCATTTGAAATATCTGCGCCAACTGCGCCATAGGTGCCGTGAACTGGCGCACATACTGGATATAGGCTTGAATATCCCCGACGCTGATGGTGCCGCTAAAGGCGAGGATACCGCCGGAGATAGCCACAGCCACATAACCCAAATGCCCGATGAACTGCATCGTCGGTATTAAAAGCCCGGACAGGAATTGGCTCATCCAAGCGGATTTGTAGAGCACCTTGTTGCTTTCCTCATACGCGGCTTCGGATTGCGTTTCGTGGTTGAAGAGCTTGACGATACTGTGTCCGCCGATGGTTTCCTCCGTCTGCCCGTTGATAACGCCAAGGTACTCCTGCTGTATGTTGAAGTGCTTTTGGCTCTTCTTGACGACGGTGTTCAGGAGCCAGCCGGAGAGCGGAAGAATCCCGACGGTAATCAGGAACATCAGCGGGCTGATGGAAATCATCATAATCGCAACGCCGATAATCATGCAGATGCTTGTAATCAACTGCGCCACACTCTGGTTGAGGCTCATGCCCAAGGTATCCACATCATTGGTGATACGGGAGAGTATCTCGCCGACCGTGCGGCTCTCGAAATACTTCATGGGCATCCGATTGATTTTGGAGCAGATGTCCCGCCGCAGATTATAGCTTACTTTCTGGGAGAGTGTCGCCATCATCCAGCCCTGTATGAGGGCACAGGTTAAACTGACAAGGTACAGCCCCAATACAGCTATCAGGATCTGGAATATCTTCGGGAAATCAATCCCGCCGGTGCCGGTGAATTTCGCAACCAAACCGTTGAACAGCTCCGTAGTGGCACGGCTGAGGATTTTGGGACCAATGACCGCGAGTGCCGTGGATGCCACCGCAAACACGATAACAATAAGCATCGTGCCTTTATAGGCCGCCAAGTAGCGGAACACTTTCTGCATGGCACCGCGAAAGTCCTTGGCTTTGTCTTCTTCTTTCTTGACCTCTTCCGCCTTCGGCTGCCTCTTTCTGCGTTTGCTGTCTGCCGCCATTATGCTCCCTCCTTTGCGCCCAACTCCTGCGCATTCAATTGGCTGCGGGCGATGTCGGCGTAGACCGGACAGTTCGCCATCAATTCCTCATGCGTACCTATGCCAACCACATTGCCCTCCTCCAGTACAACAATCTGCTGTGCATGGAGAACCGTCGAAATCCGCTGCGCTACTATGATTACCGTAGCCTCACGGGCGTCGTTGGCCAAGGCGCGGCGCAGCGCCGCATCTGTCTTAAAGTCCAAGGCGCTGAAGCTGTCGTCGAATACCAGCACCTTTGCCCGCTTCGCCAGTGCCCGCGCAATCGATAAGCGCTGCTTCTGGCCGCCGGACACATTGGAACCGCCTTGGGCTATGCTTGATTCGTATCCGTCCTCTTTGCGGTCTATAAACTCCGCAGCCTGTGCAACCGCAGCCGCGTGCCGGATGTCTGCCGCAGGCATTTTGTCGTCCGAGAAACCGATATTCTCCGTTATGGTGCCGCTGAAGAGAATCCCTTTCTGCGGCACGAAACCGATGCCGGCGCGCAGTTCGGTGACATCCAAGTCGCGCACATCCACACCGTCCAGCGTAACGCTGCCCTCCGTAACATCATAAAGACGCGGAATCAGATTCACAAGGGAGGATTTGCCGCTGCCCGTCCCGCCGATAATAGCGGTGGTTTGCCCGGGAAGCGCGGTGAAGGATACATGGTGCAGTACACTTTCATTGGAAGTCGGGTAGTGGAAAGAGACATCCCGGAATTCCACTGTTCCCACAACCTCTGTGATGTGCCGGGCATCCGGCTTCGTATAGATGGTCGGTTCGGCCTCCAGCACTTCCTCCACACGCCCGGCAGCGACACCCGCCCGCGGCAGAATCACGGACAGCAAGCTCAGCATCATGAATGCCATTACGATTTGAATGGTGTACGTGATGAAAGCCAGCATATCCCCGACGGCCATATTCCCGCTGTCCATCTTATGGCCGCCGACCCAGATAATCAGCACAGCCAAGGCGTTCATCAGGAAAAGCATCACCGGGAACATGATGCTCATCCCGCGGTTGATGAACATCTGCGTGCGCATGAGCGTGTCATTGGCGCCTTCGAAACGCTCCTCTTCCTCTTTTTCACGGGCAAAAGCGCGGATGACGGGAATACCGGTCAGTATCTCACGGCTGATGAGGTTCACTTTATCCACCAAGGTCTGCAGGATGCGGAACTTCGGCAGAGCCACAATGACAAGTATGCCGATGAGGACAAACATGACGCCCACAGACATAACGACCACCCACCCCATACCGGTCTTCGTCTGTGACACTTTCAGAATCCCGCCGATGCCGAGTATCGGTGCATACAGTACCATGCGCAGCGTCAGCACGAGTGCCAGCTGAATCTGCTGGATGTCATTGGTACTCCGCGTAATCAGCGAGGCGGGCGAGAATTGATCCACCTCCGCGCCGGAGAAGGAGAGAATCTTGCGGTAGATTTGCCGGCGCAAATCAAAGCTGTTCTTCGCACCCACCCAACTCGCCAGAGCTGCGGCGCCGATAGCGGCAACCGTTGAAATCAGTACGATGGCGAGCATCATAAACCCCATGCGGAACATATAGTCCCGCTGGAGTTTGCCCATGTCCATCCCGAGCACTTCGTACTCGCTTTGCAGGAGTTGTATCGCCACTTGCTGCCGTACCAAGGGATTGGAGAAATCGATGTTCAGCAAGGAGCCATCCCCGCTCATCTGCTCCTCGAGCTTCGCCAAGGCTTCCTTGGCTTCGGCGGGAAGCAGAGCGGCAAAGCGCGGGTCTTTGGCGACATCTTGGCTGAGATAGCCCAGGAGTTGCTCTGCGGAGAGCGCGCGCTCGGTATCGGTATCGGCTTGGCTGTCCTTATACATATATAACAGTTCTACCATACCGCTGTCCAGTTGGTCGCCGAAGCCTGCCATGATTTCTGCCGTTTGCGCAGGGGTGCGCGCTTTCCCATCCACAACAGCATTCACCAAGTCGCGCATCGCCGTGAGTGCTTGCGCTGCCTCCGGTGTGATACGCTCGGAATACGCCGGATTCGGTACGACGTCCTTTGCAAAGAAGTTCAGAAAGTCTTGCGGTGTCAGCTTCCAGCCGGCTGTATCGCCGGTGCTGCTTTGGTGCAGATAGAACAGACTGCGGATGTCATTCTCCGGCATACCGAGCAGGGTAGAGAGTTCCTTCGGCGTATAGGCTTTTTCGGAGAGAACCCCCTCCATGAGGCTCTGTACGGTTTTCAACTCTGCCAACTGCGCGGCCGGGAGCGCGCTCCCCAAAGCGGCACTGTTCGCCGTCAGGAACGCAATCGCCTCTTGCGGGGAGAGTGTCCATTTATCGGAAACGGATGCCGGCTCCCGCATTGCCAAGAGGAGCTTCACCATATTTGCGTCTATGCCCATCAGGGAGGCCAACTGCGCGGCGGAATAGGTCTTGCCGTCCATTACTGCCGCCGCGAGCTTTTGGAGCATCGTAAGCTGTGCTTTGATGTCCGGCGTAATCTGCGAGGCAAAGGCGGGGTTGCCGGCGACATCCGCCACTACGTAGTCAATGAATTCTTTTGCGGAGAAGGTGTCCTTGAACCAGTCAAACTTTGCTGTGCGGTAGAGGGCATAGATGCCTTCTATCGCGCTCTCCTCCATCCCGAAGAGCTTTGCCATCTCAGCGCTTGTGCGCTGCTGCTCTATCCCTGCTTTGGTGGTGAATGGCTTGAGCAACTGTATCTGGCGGGTTTGGTCAGCACTTAATGCAGAAGCAACGGCCGCATTGGAAGCAGTTGTATTCACCAAGTAGGTCAGGAACGCCGACATGGTCATCCCGGACGGTTTATATGCCGAATCCATTGCCTTCTGATAGGTATAGAGGAGCTTCACCTCATCGGCTTTCATACCCATAAGCGCTGCCAGTTCCGCAGCCGTCATCTGCTTTTGTATGGTCTGCTTGTCGGTGAACGTCTGCATCTGTTGGATTTGCGCGGCTGTATCCGCATCAACGCTATCACTGAATTCCGGGTTGGGGAGCAAGTCGTTGACCAGATAATCCGCAAAGGCTTTGAGCGTCATTGTCCCCGGGTCGGTGCCTCCGTATGTGGTGAAGTAGAGGAGCAGAATCTGGTTCGTTTCCTCCTCCCCCATACCGAGCATTCCGCCGAGCGTTGGTGCGTCGGCGGGCGTCTGCATGGCCTCGGCATCGGCGAATTTGGTGAGCTGCTCCACACCGGCTTGGCTTTCCGCATCCAGTTGGGAGGCAAGCGCCGGGTTCTTCACCGTTTCCTGCAAGAGTGTAATGAATTCCCCCATGGGCATGGGGTTGCTTTCCTTGCCTTTGCTTGCGTAGCCGTAATACAGCAGATTCAGCGTCGATTCGTCTACCGGCAAGTCCGTGCCCAGCAGTTGGAGCATAGGCAGCAAGTCTTTGGCCGTATAGGCTTTGCCGCCAACCAAGTCCTGTGCTTCTTTTGCTATAACGGTTTCAAAAATCTCTGCGAGGGCCGGGCGGTCAACCGCGTCCTTGAGGCGGTAAATGCCGCCGTTTTCGAGTGTATAGCTTGCGGCAACCTGCGCGGCTTGGTCTGCGGACATCATCCCTACCATGGTATCCAGCGTACCTGCCCGCATCTGTTCGGGCACGGCGTCGGGAATGCCCCCCTGCGATATACCGACATTGACGATGTTTCCGGTGTACGTCGGCAAAGCCAAGTCGCACATAGCCTGTCCGGCAAGCAGGACAAAGCAGCCCAATACGGCCAGCCAAGTTTTGCGTATGTACTTTAAAATCTGCATAATGCTTCCTTTCGGCAGGGTAGACCGCAACCACGGTAACGTTTTCCTCTAATTCTTTATATTAGCACTTTTATATGGATTTGTCAAGTATAGTTTTGGGGATTTACAGCATTTTTTCACCGACCGCAACCGTGCTGCATCGGCTTTCGCATTTGAAAGCAAACGCAATCCATTGGTTATCAATGGATTGCGTTGTGTATTTTGCTAAGGAGGGGTGTAAAGAAATCACCAAGTTGTAGGAGCGGCAGCCGTAGGCGGCTGTGTAGTGGATGAATCAAATTCCCCGAGATAATACATCGTGATGTAGTTGATGTTCGTATTAGAAGCCTGTGTCGGCCAGGTAAATCCGGAACTAAGCGGTGCATAGTCTTGCGTACCGCCATAGGCTATTTTCTTCACAGCACTGCTAATGTATGAGGAACCGCCTCCGCCCGAGCCATCATCCCCTAATAATGAAGCACCACCGCTTCCGCCGCCATAATAACCGCCGCCGCCGCCGCCGGTATCGCAAGTGGTTCCATCATAACCTGCTCCTCCTTGGAGGAATGAACCGCCTTTAGCATCATTATGGTCTTTGTCATAATCCGTTGTACCGCCTCCGCGACCCGGATACGTTCCGCCGCCATTATATCCGTTTGCGTGTGTGCCGCTTGTTCCGGCATTCGTATCCAGTATGCTGCCTCCTGCGCCTCCATCATCATCATCGTCAGGTCCGCCGCCGCCGCCGCCTGCGACAGCAATTATACTCGCTGCTGACATACCGGTGCTGACTGTACTCGTTGCTATAACCGTTGCACCGCCTCCGTATCCGGCGCCCCCAGAAACAGATGCCGAACCTCTGCCAAAACGAACAGCGTAATAGATTATTGTCGACCCATCAAGATAAACCATGCCATTTACTCTCCCACCACTTCCGCCTTTACCGTCATCATTTCCATCTTGCCCTTTTTCCCCTTGTAAATAAAACGCCCACCAACCCTTTTGCGGGGTAAATGAACCTGAAGTAGAAGAACCTGTAAATATCTGTGCAGAAACACTCGACACATAGAAAAACCGAGGAGAGGCGACATTTGTTACATACTTTGCTCCTGAACGCGGCATTTGCATCAAAGAGATAGAAACCGACAGCATTAACAAAGCAGCAAACGCAGTAGGGAGGGTCGTTTTCGGTGCAAATATTCTTTTCATTATGAACTGCCCCCTCAATCAACTTGGGAAACGTTAAACCATATCTTGCAGTGCAGCGTGGAATTCGTGCTTTGCCGCGCAATTAGTTGGAATGTAAATGACCGCGATGCACCGGCAACGAGTGTAATCGGGTAGACCGGTGCAGCGCTCGCAGGGCTAAGTAAGCGCGTTCAAAATCAGAATTGGATTCCGCTTTGTCAGCCCGCCGCGCTGAGGGAATGTAAAAAAATGAAAAATAATGAAAAAAAACACTTGCATTTTGCTTCCGGATATGCTATAATATGCACTGTTGGGAGCGGGTTGTGCTGCTATAGCTCAGTCGGCAGAGCGCGTCCTTGGTAAGGACGAGGTCACCAGTTCGAATCTGGTTAGCAGCTCCACAAAGGAACACGGTTCGTGATAGAGGCTGAAACCCTTGTTGTACAAGGGTTTTGGCTTTTTTATGGGAGCTTTTCAGTTGCTTTCGGCGTGCAGGCAACAATGCCTTATGGGGTAAGGGGTTGCAGGGAGTAGCACCGGCGCAGTGCTTGGCGCATGGACGGGGTGATGAATCGGGTGTATTTGCATTTGAGTGGGGGGTGGTTGAGGCGGTTGGGGGTGGAGGTGGAAAGGATATTGGGTGGTTAATTGCCCCATTCATCTCGCTACGTCACAACCCAGCGTCCGTCTTTGCTGGCGCCCTCGCGGCGCAGCCGGCCGTCTTTTTGCATGACTTGCGTATGTCGAACTATCGTTCGGCGGCTGAAAGGTAGCATTTTCTCCAGGGCATCGATTGTCAGTCTGGGGTCTTGTTTCAGAGCCTTGAGGATGGCTTCTTGTTTTTCGTTGTCACTTGCAGTGCCATCTTCCGCTTCGCATGGCTCCGCAACGCTGTTTACGGTGCCATTTTCGTCTGAGTTTGGCACTGAAATTTCGGTTGGAGTGCCATTTGCAGTGTCATTTTCAGTGCCAGCGATGTTTTCGTTTTGCACTGGATCTGTCGCATGAAACCCATCGTACACGGGCATCTTCAACGTGAGAATCGTTCGGTCGGGGCTGAATTTTTCTTCTAAAATCGGCGTCGGCCAGCCTTGTTCTTCCCATACAGCCCAAATGCCGGGGATGCCGCTGCCGGCGCGCTCACCGATATTGATGAGCGCAAAGAACTTGACCAGCGTACTGTTGCGCGGATCGGACATCCCAAAAATCGCATCGCTTTGGCTGATACGCAAGCCGCCGGGGTTCGCTATCGTTATTTCCTGCGGGCGCTTGTGTATCACCAGTCCACGCCGCTCGTAAAAACTGGAATGCAGAAGCGCATTGACCAGTGCTTCTCGAATCGCCTGATGTACCTTTGTGTCGTCTATACGCGTAATGCCTTCAAGTTTGAAAGGCGTTTTGATATCAGCGACTATACGGTTATAGACGCGATAAAAGAAATCATAGAGGTTTCCGCTCCACTCGCTGAGGTTAGAAACCACCCGGTCCGTCCAACGGGTGGAGTCATCCATGTGCTCCTGATAATCCAAGAAGTAGCTGGCAAATTCCTTCACAATTTCATACTCATAACCGAACATGAGGGCACCTGCAGCGGTCGGGTGCAACCTGCCCTCCTCGCTGCGCCCGATGGCGCCGAGCTTGTGAAGGAAATCAACGTCAGGCAAGTTTTCCCACACATGACCGGCGCGGATGTTGCGCAAGTTGTTGCGGTAGCGGTGAACAGTATCGTAGTCAAAAGCGTCCAAATCCAACTGGGTCAATATACGCATATCCTGCGTTAGATCCGATTGATCGCGGAACATCCCGCGCACATCATTTTGCGTACAGTGATAATCCCCCTCGCCGTTGCGGCGATAGGCACCTTTGAATGGGTCCGGCGCAATGAAGATGGGTTTATCGCGGCGGTCGGCGCGGGGGACATCAATCATGATGACCGACTTCCCCTCCACCGTGAACGTCTGCACATTCCGGTCTGTCAGGATATTGAGGTTGACCTTTATCTTGATTGTCATGAGAAGCACGTGATTCGATTATCAAGACATAAAGCCTCTTGACTTCCTCGCCGAAAGAGCGTATAATTGTATACGTGGAGCCTATTATTATCCAATCAAAGGAAGTGCCGTAATGCGCCGTGTTCTTGCCCTGCTCCTAAGCCTTACCTTACTTTGCGGGATTTGTATGATTCCGGTCTGTGCGGACGATGACCGCCTGCCGATGCCCGGCGACCCTGTACCCACCATCATCGTTCATGGTTTGGGGCAAATGACGCTGAATGTGGAGATGCCGGACGCAACGGTAAACTTTGCGCTGTGGAGTCTTGGGGTCCCGGATTTGAGCAGTGTCCTGCCTAAACTCATTTGGAGAGCTTTCTTATCTTTGCTGCTGCAACATGACATTGGCTTATCGGAGGCACTCATCGAAGATGTACTGCGTCCGATGTTCGCTCCCATCACGCGCAACGCCGACGGCTCATCCGTCTATCCGCAGACAGTAGAAAAATACAATGACTCCATGGCTGACAGTCCGGAGAGCGTGCAGAATACCGTTTATGGCCGCGTGCGCATCCGGGACTTTGCACCTGCGGAATTTGCTGCCTATACTTACTACTATGCTTTCAACAGCTTCGGCTCCCAGCAGGAAAATGTTATCGGTTTGTATGATTTTTGCAAAGACATTCAGGTGCGTACGGGTGCGGAGAAAATCAATCTCGTTGGTTTAAGCCAAGGCGGTGCAGTCATTACCGGGTTTTTGGATGCTTATCCCGGCTATGCCGCAGCAGTCTTGCAGAAACTCCTCTTTGTGATACCTGCACTGGATGGTTCCAAGCTCCTCACAAGCATCTTTGCCGGGGATTTCAATTATGACGGCTTGTACAGCGAGATAATCCCCTCTTTAATGCCCAACAACTGGATGGGATACGCGCTGAATCTTGTTTTGCGGATACTCTCCCGAAACTTTGTGAAAGAACTCTTGGACGGTGCGCTGGAGTTTCTCGTCGGAGAGTGCCTCGGCCGCTCGAGTGCGATGTGGGCTTTGCTGCCGAGTGGGGATGTTCCCACATTAGCGGAGCGTTGGCTCACCGACCCGGCATCCGCTCCTCTCCGCGCTGAGGTGGAGGCACACGTCCGTGCGCAGCAAGCCCTCTCCGGTCATCTGGCTGATTTGCAGAGTGCAGGCGTAGAAATCTACAATGTGGCAGAGTACGACCGGCCGCTCTACGCCTTTGTGAATGACTTTGAAGAAACCAACAGCGATACCATCATTCACTTGACCAGTGCCAGCCCGGGGGTTACCTGCACTGCTCCCGGTCAGGTGCTGCCGGTACAGCCGAATGCCTCCGTCTGTACAGACGTTTTACATAACCATCGTTCCCCGAGCGGTACAGTGAATGCCGCCACAGCACAACTCTGCGAAACCACTTGGTATATCAGCAATGCCGACCATGAAAGCACCCCTCGCAATAACACGGTGGTACGATTGGTTTGCCGGCTGCTTCTCGATGACAGCATCACCGATGTTCACAGCAGCCCCGACTGCCCGCAGTTTATTGAAACGCCGCCGAAAGAAACAGCCGTCCTCTCGTGGATGGATAAACTGATTTATGACTGCTTCAAAGCTTTGAGCGATTTTTGGGATTGGGTGGATTGAAGGGCGTGAAGCCCACGCCAAGCTCTTGCAATTTGCGCAGCAATATGGTATACTATAGCCTATGCAAGATAAACGGACAAGCTGAAGGAGACAGCGAATGCAAGATTGGACTGAAACCCGCCTGCTCATGGGGAATGAAGCCATCGCCTATGGGGCTGTACGCGCCGGGGTGCAGGTTGTTACCGGATACCCCGGCACTCCCTCTACAGAAGTATTGGAGACCGCAGCTCATCTCGTCCGCAATGGGACTTCGTCAGCAGATGTGGAATGGTCAGTCAACGAGAAAGCGGCCTTAGAGGTCGCCGCGGGGGCTTCCTACGCGGGTGCCCGCGTGATGGTCACTATGAAACAAGTCGGCATGAACGTGGCCTCCGACCCGCTGATGAGTCTGAATTATATCGGAATCAAAGGCGGGATGGTCATCGTGGTTGCCGATGACCCCGGGCCTATCTCCTCCCAGACAGAGCAGGACACCCGCCGCTTCGGGGAATTTGCAAAAGTCCTTGTGCTCGACCCCGCCTCGCCGGAAGAGGCTTACACCTTAGCCTATGAGGCTTTCTCGCTTTCGGAGCGTATCGGGCGTCCGGTGATACTTCGCCCGACGACGCGGGTATGCCACTCTACCGCAACGGTGCAGCTCCTGCCGCCTGACGCCGAGCGAACGATTCCCGGTTTTCAGCGCGATGATGGGAAGAACCCCCACAGCCGCCCCTTTGTCATCTTCCCTGCCTTGACGCGCCGCAATAAGGCAGAGATAGAAGACTGCTTGCGGCAAGCAAGCCTCGACCTGTCCGATTTCCCGGGCAACAGCCTGTCTTCCAATCCGGATGCGGTTTTGGGGATTGCCTGCTCCGGTGTGTCTTATTTATATGTCAAAGAAGCTTTGGGTTTCTTCGATAATCTGCCGCCCCTCAAGCTGCTCAAATGCGCCTCCACCCCTGCCCCCCTGCCGCTCATGGAACAGTTCCTGCAGAACCTTGACACTGTTGCCGTCTTTGAAGAATTGGATCCGGTCACGGAAGATGCTTTGGTGCGCACAGCCCAGGGCGGACGCTTCCCCGCCAATATCATCGGCAAACGTGGCGGCTTGGTACCCAATGTGGGCGAGCTTTCCCCGGAGCGCATCGCCTCCATCCTGAGCTTTTATCTGGAGCTGACGCCCAATATACCGCGAACCCCTGCTGCGCCCGCTGATTTGCCTATACGCCCGCCTGTGCTTTGTGCCGGCTGCGGCCACCGCGCCGCTTTCTGCGCTGTCAAGAAGGCACTTCATGATAAAAAAGCTTTCTACTGTGGGGACATCGGCTGCTATACCTTAGGCAACGCCGCCCCCTTGGAAATGGTGGATACGTGTCTGTGCATGGGGGCAGGGATAACCATTGCGCAAGGAATCCGCAAAGCGGAGCCGGATGCTGTCCTGGTGGCTTTTATCGGGGATTCCACCTTCTTTCATACCGGAATTCCGGGTATTGTGAATGCCGTCTATAATAATGCAGACATTCTCATCGTCATCTTGGATAACCATAACACCGCTATGACCGGCGGGCAGCCGCACCCCGGAACCGGCAGAAATGCTCTCGGACAGGAAGCGAAAGCTCTGGATATTGCTTGCGTTGTGCGCGCCTTGGGCGTAGATGCCTGCCTTGAATGGGATGCACTCGACTTCCCTGCTGTTGTGAATGCTGTGCAAGTCTATGCCGAACAACCGGGTGTAAAGGTTCTCCTCCTGCACGGCCCCTGCGTCACGGCTTGCCGCAGTACAGCCAAACCCTTGTATGTCAATTCCAACTGTACCGGCTGCCGCAATTGTATCCGCCGCATCGGCTGCCCTGCTATCTCTTTGGACAGTGCAGGCAAAGCAGCCATAGACAGACAGCTGTGTACGGGGTGCAGACTCTGCACCAACGCCTGCCGTTTTGAAGCCATCGCAGAGGAGGGCAAAGTATGAGCAACACCATGAACATCCTCATCTGCGGGGTGGGCGGGCAAGGAACGGTGCTCTTGTCCCGCATCCTCTGCGAACTGGCCGTTCGCCGGCAGTTCCGCGTCCGCGCCGGAGAGACCATCGGCATGGCGCAGCGCGGCGGCAGTGTGACTTCTCATGTACGCTTCGGTACGGAATCGCCGTCCTCTCCGCTCATCAGTACCGGTCAAGCGGATGTCCTCCTCGCTTTTGAGCCCGCAGAGGCTTTGCGTATGCTTCCGCTGCTCTCCCCCTCCGGCACAATGGTCGTTGCAGACCGTCCGCTCCAACCTGTTACGGCTACCCTCAAGGGCGGCTATGATCCTGCAAATGTGCTGCAAACGCTATCGGATGGCGTAGGTCCGCGTCTGCATATTCTCCCTGTGGATACCCTCCAAACCGCTCTAGGCACACTTCGGCCTTTAAATGTAGCCTTGCTCGGCTATGCCCTGCGGCAGGGTCTGCTGCCCTTTTCCTACGAAGAAACAGAACATATCCTGCACTTGCTGCTGAAACCAACGCTCGCGGAACTCAATCTAAAGGCTCTGGCGGTGTTCTGAGATAGAGCATTGCTCCATCTTGCCCCCTCCCGCCGCCTGCTAAGAAAGGACACCGGCCATGACCGACACACGCACCGAGCAGAAGACCCCGCAGACGCTCACAGCGATTCGTCAACAGATTGCGCATGCAAAGCAGGGCGCATTCTATCAAGAACATTTTGCGGGAATAGATCCGGCTGCGATAGACTCGTTTGATGCCTTTGAGCAATTGCCTTTCAGTGACAAAGGGGATTTGCGTGCTGCGTATCCGTTGGGCTTGCAATGCGTACCGGAAGAAAAGGTTGTACGTATTCACTCCTCCTCAGGTACAACGGGCACGCCTGTTATTATCCCCTACACGCAGAAAGACATAGATGATTGGGCGCTGATGTTCGCCCGTTGCTATGAAACAGCGGAGATTACCAACCGCGACCGCATTCAGATAACACCCGGGTATGGCTTATGGACGGCGGGCATCGGCTTCCAATTGGGATGTGAACGGTTGGGAGCCATGGCTGTCCCTATGGGGCCCGGCAACACGGAAAAGCAGTTGCAAATGATGATGGACTTGCACTCAACGGTTATTACCGCCACTTCAAGCTATGCCCTCTTGCTGGCGGAGGAAATAGCGAAGCGCGGCATACGAGACAAGATTCACTTGAAGAAAGGTGTTATCGGTTCCGAGCGCTGGGGGGAGAAAATGCGCCGCCGCATCGCCGAGGAGTTGGGCGTAGAACTCTATGACATCTACGGTTTGACAGAAATCTATGGTCCCGGCATAGGCATGAGCTGCAAATACGAGTGCGGAATGCATATGTGGACGGATTACCTCTATTACGAGATTATCGACCCCAAAACGCTCAAAGCTGCCGAACCGGGTGCCATCGGGGAGATTGTAATTACAACGCTGCAGAAAGAAGGGGCGCCGCTCATCCGCTACCGCACCCATGACCTGACCCGCGCATTGGAGGGAGATTGCCCCTGCGGATTGCACTTCCCGCGCATAGATACAATTCTCGGCCGCTCCGATGATATGGTGAAAGTTAAGGGAGCTATCATCTACCCCGGACGTGTAGATGAAATCCTGAGCGGCATTGCAGGGGTATCCAGTGAGTATCAGGTTATGATAGACCACCTCAACGGGAGGGATATCCTGCGGCTGTTCTTTGAAACACCTATCGCTGATGCTGACCGCATTAAAGAAATAGAAAGCACCGTCCGCGCGGCTTTTAAGCAGCAGTTGAATATCCTCCCGGAGACACATGCCGTAGCCTTGGGCGAACTGCCTCGAAGTGAGAAGAAATCCACGCGCATTTTTGATAATCGGTATTGATGGCAATGCTTTCGTATCCGAAAACACTCTGCCGAGAATAATTCACACAATTGCTCTTGACTTTCCCGCACCATTGGGATATAATAAAACCATCAGCTTCCCTTGCATAGGTGATTCTGTAAATACTGCTCTTGAAATGAGGCTCTTTAAATGCCCTTTGATGAAGAAAAAAACACAAGCCCGGCAGAGCAAATCGCTGCAGATGATGCAGCAGGCGAAATACTTATCGGTGCCGTCGGCGGAGAAGCCCTCATGGAGGGTATCATGATGCGTGGTCCGAAAGGCTGTGCCGTCAGTTTGCGTCTGCCCAACGGGAGCATTGAAACCACCGTGCGGGATATCAAATCTCCCAAAGATAAATACAAGTTCTTGGGTTGGCCGCTGATCCGAGGCCCCGTCAACTTTGTGGACTCCATGCGCTTAGCCTATAAGTTTATGATGGAGTCTGCAGAAAAAACGGCGGATTTGGAAAACGCCGATGGCGCAGATAGCGGTTCCAAACTTGACCTCTGGCTGGAAAAACACTTGGGTCCCAAGCTCTTTGCAGCTGTCGGCGTCCTCGGAACGATTCTGGGGTTTGGGCTTGCTTTCTGTTTGTTCGTGTGGCTTCCGTCTTTCCTGTTTGATTTGCTGAACAGCCATACAGTTCCGGACTTAACGAAGTTCAAAGCGATTCTCGAGGGAACGGTACGCATTACGCTCTTTGTCGGCTATATGGCGGCGATTTCGCAACTGAAAGATATCCGCCGCGTGTTTCAGTACCACGGTGCTGAGCACAAGAGTATTTTCTGCTATGAATCCGGTCTGCCGCTCACTGTAGAGAATGTGCGCGCGCAGAGCCGTTTGCACCCGCGCTGCGGAACCAGTTTCCTCTTTGTCATGCTCTTATTGGGTATGATTGTCTCCAGTATTGTGGCTCTCGTATTTCCGGCGGTAACGCTGCCTGCAAACCGTGCCATCTGGATTGCCATTAAAATCCTGCAATTCCCCGTCATCATGTCCATAGGCTATGAGTATATCCGTTTCGCAGGGCGGCATCTGGGCAATCCTGTATGTAAGGTATTGTCCGCTCCCGGCTTAGCTATGCAGCGCATAACTACCAAAGAGCCGCCGGATGACGTTATAGAAGTTGGTATCGTTGCCCTCAAAGCTGCTCTTGGTCTACCCTATGCGCCGCTCATCGCTGTTGTGCGTGACGAGGATGTTTCAGCTGATAACTCGGAAAACGAGGATACTCTCGTTGATTCAATGCAATGCAATGACAATACAAACATCGGTAGCCCGGAATGACTCTATCTTTCGACGAATTTGAAGCCGCTGTCCGCTTTCTCCGGGCGGCCGGTGTGGAGGATGCGCGGTGGGAGATTGCTCGGTTGGCGCGGGAGGAATTGAATTCAATTCAATTCAATTCAATTCTCCGCCGCCGTGCTTCCGGCATTCCCCTCCAATACCTGCTCGGCACATCGGATTTCTATGGCTACACATTCGCTGTCGGGGAGGGGGTATTAATTCCCCGTCCGGAAACGGAGTATCTGGTCGCGTATGCGCTGAATGGAATGGAATTGAATTCAATTGTATACGACCTCTGCGCCGGCAGCGGCTGTATAGGGGTCAGTATAGCCAAAGAGCAGCCGCAAGCTGAGGTATATCTATTTGAGCTATCAGAGGAAGCGCTTTTCTACAGCCGAAAGAATGCCGGAGATTTGCCGAATACGTACATCCTACGGCAAGACATAACAACACCGCCTCCGGCAAACCTCCCTCGGCCGGATGTAATCGTATCCAACCCGCCCTATATTCCCACGGAGGAACTGCCGATCTTACAGCGCGAAGTACAGAAAGAACCGCCCATGGCCTTAGACGGCGGCACGGACGGACTGTATTTTTATCATGCGATAGCCAAATACTGGCTGCCCCTCTTACGGCCGGCCGGCAGGTTTGTCGTAGAGTGCGGCGAGGAGCAGCCGATTATTGTGGCACAAATGTTTGCCAATGCAGGTTATCCTGCACGGACAGCGAAAGACTGCTTCGGCGTGGAACGGTTTGTGATTGCTGCCTTACCAGAGTGACGGCAAGACCGGTGTTGGGAACACATCGGCACCCAAACCTATCGCGCGGCCTAACTGTGTGCCGATTTGGCGGTTTTGGTACGCTTTCCCGTTTTCCAGGAGGAAAGCAGGGTCACTGACAAATACCGGCACGTTGTTCCAAGAGTGCTGGTCGCTGTTATACTGATAGGTGCCGTTGTTTTCGGAGATCCAACCGGTTTCATGATCCGCTGTCACAAGGACAAGGGTTTCGCCATCCTGTTTTGCATAGTCCCAAGCGGCTTCGATCGCCTTATCAAACTCTGCGACATGGTGCGCCATACCCACCTGGTTATTGCCATGCGAGAACTTATCAATGTGTGCCGCTTCTATCATGATGACAAAGCCGTCGCTGTCATCATCCAGTATGTCAATGGCCTTAACGGTCATCTCCTTGAGTGTCGGCGTTATATTGGTGTTGGTGGTGTTGCTTAAATCATCCCAACTGAACTGAGCGAAGGATTTCTCATTGCCGGAAAGCGCGTTCATCTGTGTTTTGTTGGTAATGTACTCCAAGCCTGCGGCTTCGGCACGTTCTTGGGTAATCGTATCCGAGGGAGCTCCCCAGATAAGGTTAAAGCCCTGCGCCATCTGCTCCGTACTGATTTCCTCTTCACAAGAGCGCGCCTCCGCATGGGAAGAAAACGCGGCCGGTGTGGCACCGCTTGTGCTGTCAGTCGTGACCACACCGACAGCCTTGCCGCGCTCTTGCGCCAGTTCCAAGATGGTCTTGGGTGTGCCGAGAAGCTCAAAGGGATCCAGCGGGTATACGCTGACTTCGCCGTCTATGTTCCGAATGCCGCAAGCCAAAGCTGTAGCTCCGGCAGCGCTGTCCGTGATTGGTATCATCCAAGCGGCGGTTTCGCTTTGCGCCGTGACCGGCATTGTTTCCATCACCCAGTCGCCCGGGTGGTTTTCAATCTCTTTCGCCCACGCAATAGAATTGAATCCCATTCCGTCACCAATCATGATAATTACGTTCTTATACTGCTTGGGTATTTCCGCAGTAGCGGCGGCGCGGTATCCAATGAGGTTGCCGAAGAGCGTCAGGGGCAAACAGAGTACGGCGAGGATCGTCTTCAGGATGTCCATTCTATCAGTCCTTTTTCTAAGTATAATCGCAGTAAGCCCTGCGATTTCTGTTACAATAAGAATACTACATTACCGCGCATTTGTCAAGGATTTTTTCATTCCATGTATTGCGCTTAAAAAAAAGCTTGACAAACCATCCAAACAAGAGTATAATTAAACATTGGGGTACCGAATCACTGTTTCCCATACTATGACCATAACAGATGTGAACCCACACCGTTAAGCAAGCAAAGGAAATTGATATGAAAGTTCTAACATCAATATGGAATTGGATTGTACATACGTTCTTCTGCTGGTTCCTGGCTTTACTGTTCCCGCTGTTTGGGGCTGTATACCATGATCCGCACATTACAGATGTACCGGTTACAGAGCCAACGACTGCATATAGCGAAACGACGACTGTGCCGACTACGGTTTCTACGACCGTGCCGACGACGGTTCCCACGACTGTGCCGACCACGGTTCCTACAACCGTGCCGACAGTTCCTACGACTGTGCCGACCACGGTTCCTACAACCGTGCCGACGACGGTTCCTACGACTGTGCCGACCACGGTTCCTACAACCGTGCCGACGACGGTTCTTACAACCGTGCCGACTACGGTTCCTACAACCGTGCCGACGACGGTTCTTACAACCGTGCCGACTACGGTTCCTACAACTATCACGGAGCCGACGACCGTCACGGAGCCGACCACCCTCACGGAACCGACGACCGTCACGGATCCAACTACAGTTCCCACAACCGTCACGGAGCCGACTACGGTTCCGACGACCGTCACGGAGCCGACAACGGTTACCGAGCCGACGACTGTTACGGAGCCGACAACGGTTACGGAGCCGACAACTGTTACTGTGCCGACAACGGAAAGCACAACCACCACCGTGCCGACAACGGAAGCGACCACCGTCCCCACTACGCAGCCGGCAGTAACCACAACCGAACCAACAGCGACAACGGCTTCGACTGTGCCCACCACCGAAGCGCCTACGGTACCTACTACAGAGCCGACAATTGCGCCGACGACAACAACTACCTCAACGGCTACTACCACCACCACCACCACAACAACAACTACTACTACGACCACAACCACGACCACTACCACCACGACTACAACCACTACCACTATCCCGGCTCCCACGGTGCGAAGCAATCCGGCGGTTATCGCCAATGCGGACGGTTCCCTGCAGAGCGGCTGGTCGCTGGCTATGTATGACGACTTCAATGCCCCCACACTGAATCCTTCCGTTTGGCAAACCATGGGTACACACGGAACACGCGTCGGCGGTATATGGTGCCCGGACTTGGTTCGTGTAGAAAACGGCGAGGTCATCATCAGTGCTTATGCGGACGTTGCGCACACCTGCTCCGCCGGCGTAGCGCATCCTGCCGGAAATTTTACCGGCGGTATTGAAACCGACAATCACCTCGAGTTCACCTATGGCTACCTGGAAGCGCGCCTGAAGTTCCCCAACGCAGACCACCTTTGGAGTGCCATGTGGCTCCAGTCGGATAATATGTCCCACCGCGGCTATGCAGGCAATGACGGTGCGGAGATTGACATCTACGAAAGCTCCTTCTACCGCAACCGCACCAAGATTGGCTCCTGTATTCACGTCGACGGCTATGACGACAGCTCCTCCATTGCTACGGGCAACCACCGTTCCTATGGGAACATCTACGACAATGGAATTGATATGTACAGCGATTACCACACCTTCGGTTTCCTCTGGACGCCGACATCATATAAATGGTATATCGACGGCAAACTCTACCGCACCTATACGGAAAAAGACTACTATCACGGCGTATCCCAAGTGAAAGAATACCTCAAGCTGACCGTAGAGATAGACAGCGACAACACCGGACCCTACAGCCAGACTTTCGGTGCCTTCACAAGCACCAAAGCAAATCCGGCAGAGTTCCGGATTGACTATGTGCGCCTCTACCAAAACAGTAGCTACGCCGCGCAGGCAAAGCAGTTCTCTGACTTTGCGGATATGAGTGACTTCGCGTGGGCTTTCAACAAGGGATTGCCTGACCACTGCCTGAATGGGATGGACAGCGTCAGCCGCTGGACAGAGGATTAGGCTGTGCCGGGGGGCGCGCTTCGCGAAGCGCGGCGGCGGTGCGCGAACCGCCCGGGGCTTCGCGAAGCCCCTACTGCCGATTGCTTGAGAAGTGTATAAATAGCGTTGACATCCGATCCTATTGCAGCGGCATGAGTGCGCGGAAGGTAGGCAAGATATTTGGCTTCAGCCACATCAATGTCCTCAATTGGATAAAAAATGACTGCGTTTTTTCGCTCAGAACATACGAGCCATACAGAGTACGGGATTGATGAGCTATATTGGTTCATCGGTCGGCGTCCGCGCACGAAGACGCAGGAAAATCTATTTTTGTACTCGGTGATTTTTTACTTGCAATCTGCGGTAAAGTGTGCTATAATAGTCGTTGAATTCGGTATAAGGAGTATTACATGAACGAAGCTCAGATCAAAGAGGCGTGTGAGAAATTTGAATCCTTGGTGCGCTGTCAGTTGGAGCGTGTGGAAGAAATCAATGCCGCAACGGACTTTGTGGATTATGCCGCGCTCGACCGACTGATTATCGGTGTTTGCGGCGGGGATGGTATCGGTCCTGTCATTACGGAAGAAAGCGCCAAGGTACTCAAGTACCTCTTGCAGGAGGACGTGGCGGCAGGTAAGGTGGAATTCCGTACCATCGATGGTCTTACCATAGAAAACCGCGTAGCGCACAACCAACCCATTCCGGATGATGTTTTGGCAGAGCTGAAGAAGTGCCATATCATCCTCAAGGGACCGACCACAACCCCGCAGGCCGGCGACCCATGGCCGAACATTGAGAGCGCGAATGTCAAGATGCGAAAGGAATTGGACCTCTTCGCAAATGTGCGCCCGGTCAAGGTGGAGAGTGAAGGAATCGACTGGTGCTTCTTCCGAGAGAATACGGAAGGTGCCTACGCCGTTGGTTCGAAAGGTATCCAAGTATCTGATGAATTGGCGCTGGATTTTGTCGTGCAAACACGCGAGGGAACGGAGCGCATCGCCAAGCTTGCCTATGAGTATGCCCGCAATAACGGCAAAGGCCGCGTCAGCGTCATTACGAAAGCCAACGTCATCAAAACCACCGACGGTAACTTTCTGCGCATCTGTAAGGAAATCGGAAAGGCTTACCCTGAAATCACGACGGATGAGTGGTATATTGACATCTGTACCGCGAAGCTCATCGACCCCAAACGCCGCCGCGATTTTCGTGTGTTTATCCTCCCGAATCTCTACGGCGATATTATCACGGACGAAGCCGCAGAGTTCCAAGGCGGTGTCGGCACTGCAGGAAGTGCCAATATCGGTAAACGCTACGCTATGTTTGAGGCGATTCACGGCTCTGCGCCGCGAATGGTGCGCGAGGGGCGCGCGCAATATGCCGACCCTTGCTCTATGCTCCGCGCCTGCGTCCTTCTGCTCTCTCATATCGGTAGGCAGGATAAGGCGCTTCTGTTGGAACAGGCTCTCGATATCTGTATGTTCAAAGAAGCTAAACTCAAGATTACAGGCCGCGATTCCGGCGCTACCGCCGCCGCTTTTGGACAGTATGTAATGGAAACAATGCAGCGGATTGCTGCAGCTTGATTGCGGGCGGCCGCCGTATTACGGCGGCTCCCCTGCGCGCCGCATTGCGGCGCACCCGCGGCACCGCATTGCGGTGCCTGCGTCGGCGCCGTAATACGGCGCCCACCACCCACCGAAGAGGAAACACCTATGGAAGAACAACTCAAATCCCTTGAGCAAAAAGCCCTCACTGACATCGAAGGCGCACCGGACAGCAAAGCCTTGGAAGAAATCCGCATCAATTACCTCGGAAAGAAAGGCGGTTTAACCGCCATATTGAAGACGATGGGCAAGCTATCCGCCGAGGAACGTCCTGTGATGGGTGCTTTGGCAAATGCGGTGCGTGAAACACTGACTGCCGCTATTGAGCAGAAAGGCTCTTTGCTTAAAGCGGAAGAGATGCAAAAACGGCTGGCAGCGGAGACGATTGACGTCACGCTCCCGGGCATGCGGCGGCCGATTGGAAAGAAGCACCCGTTGACACAGATTATAGATGACGTTACGGACATCTTCCTCGGAATGGGATACAATGTCGCGGAGGGTCCGGAAGTGGAGTTGGATTACTACAACTTCGAGGCCTTGAATATGCCTCCGGGGCATCCGGCGCGGGATACGCAGGATACCTTTTATATAGATCCGCAGACAGTGCTGCGTACGCAAACATCTTCCGTGCAGATTCGCGTCATGGAAAACCAAAAACCGCCGATTCGGATTATCTCCCCGGGCCGTGTATATCGTTCGGACACGGTGGATGCCACGCACTCCGCTGTCTTCCATCAGATAGAGGGCTTAGTCGTTGATAAGGGTGTCTCAATGGGGATGCTTAAAGGAACGCTGGAGGTCATTGCCAAGCGGCTTTTCGGAGAAGAAACAAAAATCCGCCTGCGTCCCCACCACTTCCCCTACACCGAGCCCTCCTGTGAGGTAGACATTTCCTGCTTCCGTTGCGGTGGTAAGGGCTGCCCGCTTTGTAAGTACGAGGGGTGGATAGAGATTCTCGGAGCAGGTATGGTGCATCCCGCAGTTCTGGAACGCTGCGGTATAGACACGACGGTTTACTCCGGCTTTGCATTCGGTGTCGGCGTGGAACGGCTCGCTATGTTCCGTTATGAGATAGATGACTTGCGGCTGCTATATGAAAACGATGTACGTTTCCTCAGTCAGTTTTAACGAAAGGAGAGTAATACAATGAAACTCAGCAAAAGATGGCTCTTGGACTATACCGCGCTCTCCTTTGAAGACAGAGCATTTGCAGAGGATATGTCCATCTCCGGCTCCAAGGTAGAAACGGTGGAACACGAAGGTGCGGAGTTGGAGAATATTGTCGTTGGTCAAGTTGTCAGTATTGTACCGCATCCGGATAGTGACCATATGTTTGTTTGTATGGTGAATACAGGCGGCGCCGAAGCAATCCAAATCGTCACAGGGGCTCAAAATGTCAAGCAGGGGGATTTCGTCCCTGTCGCCCTCAGCCCTTCCAAAATCGCCGGCGGCAAGACAATCAAAGCCGGCAAGCTTCGCGGCGTTCTCTCCAACGGGATGCTTTGCTCGTTGGATGAACTGGGTTTGACTCAAAACGACTTCCCTTACCAGACAGAGGATGGCATCTTCATCTTGGGCGAGGACTGCGGCAAAACCATCGGGCAGGACATCCGTGAATCATTGAACTTCAATGAAACAATTATCGACTTTGAGATTACCTCCAACCGCCCGGACTGCCTCAGCGTTATCGGCTTAGCACGTGAAGTCGCCGCGACGTATGAAACTGAACTCAACTTAGCTGAACCACCCCTCCCGCTTGGTGCCGATGCACCCCAAGCGAAACTCAGCGTTGAGATACAGAATCCGGATCTTTGCTATCGTTATGCCGGAGCGGTTGTGTGTGATGTGAAGATAGCTCCCTCCCCGCGCTGGCTACGCGAGAGGCTGCGGGCAAGCGGTGTGCGTCCTATAAATAATATTGTAGATATCACGAACTTCGTGATGTTGGAATACGGTCAGCCGATGCACGCTTTCGACCTGCGCTATGTGGATGAAGGGAAAATCATCGTCCGCAACGCCCGTGAGGGAGAGAGCATCACCACATTGGACGGAACAAAGCGGCCGTTGGAACCGTCCATGCTTGTTATTGCCGATGCCAACAAACCTGTTGCCGTGGCAGGTGTTATGGGCGGCGAATACTCTGGCATTATGGACGACACGACCACGATTGTGTTTGAGTCCGCCTGCTTCAATGGTCTGCGTACGCGCCTGACCGCGCAGAAACTCGGAATGCGCACCGAAGCCTCCGGCCGCTATGAAAAAGAGCTGGATCCCGCCTCCTGTCTGCCGTGCCTTTACCGTGCCTTAGAATTGGTTGCACAGTTGGGTGCCGGCACCTTAGACGGCGGCATCATTGATGAATTTCCTACGCCCAAGCCCTCACGCACGATTCATTTTGACGCCGCTTGGATTAACCGCTTTATCGGCTTTTCGTGCCCGGAAAAAACGCAGAGAGCGATTCTGGAGAAACTCGGCTGTAAGGTAGAGGGTGATACCGTCACCCCGCCCTCTTTCCGTGGAGACTTAAACGAGCCCTGCGACTTAGCGGAGGAGGTCGCTCGTATCTACGGCTATGGCAAAATCGAATCAACACCGCTCACAGGAACGGCGGATGGGCAGCTCACCGCAGAGCAAAAACTGCGCCGTAAAGTCGGTGAAATCCTCCGCGGGCAAGGCTTGACAGAAGCAATGACCTACTCGTTCCACAGCAAGAAGAACTACGACAAACTCCTTCTCCCCGCCGACCATTGGCTGCGCAATGGTGTCACGATAACGAACCCCTTGGGGGAAGAGACTTCATTCATGCGCACCTGCCCTGTGCCTTCCCTGTTGGAGGTCTTGGGACGCAACTACGCCGCGCGTAACAAGGCTGCATGGATTTATGAGTTATCAAAAGTATTCCGTCCGAAAGAAACCATAGGCACGGGGCGCGATGCACAACTCCCGGATGAGCAGATAAAGATTACCCTTGGCTTATACGGCGCCGGAGCCGATTACAACCTCTTGCAGGGTGTCTGCGAAACGCTGTTAGAAGGCTGCGGCATTAATGATTACGAGAAGAAACCGGCAACAGAATCCACGTTCCTGCACCCCGGCCGTGCCGCAGAATGGTTCGTCGACGGCGAAGAAATCGTGATGATTGGTGAAGTCATGCCGCAAGTTGCCGAGAACTTCGGCATCGGTGAGCGCTGCTGGGCCGCAGTGATTCAATTGAAGCTCCTCTTAGAAAAGGGCAACCCTAACCCGAAGTACAAGCACCTGCCGAAGTACCCCGCCGTAACCCGCGACTTGGCAATCGTCTGCGGCAAAGCCACGCCGGCGGCAGCCCTTTCCAAAGCCATCCGCGAGGGAGCCGGCAAGCTGCTCGAGAGCCTCGAACTCTTCGATGTCTACGAGGGCGCACAAGTCGGTGCCGGCAAAAAATCCGTTGCCTATTCGCTTGTCCTGCGCTCCAAAGAAACAACCCTCACCGACGAGCAGGCGGATGCCGCCGTAAAACGTGCCGTCAAAGCACTCGGGGCTATAGGTGCGGAGATCCGTTCTTAGGCATCCTGTCGCTTTATTGCTTTACCTAATGAACAATCTTTAAAATCCTTACAAAACCTCTTGCATTTTCTTTCGGAATCGTTTATAATATAGTTACACTTGCAAGCAAGGCGGAGAAAACAGCACAAAACAAAGAGGGAGTGGATTGAACATGAACGACCGCACCGTCCAGTTCTCCATCAAAGAGCAGCCGAGGGATGAAATGAAAACCATCCTGCGCTTGGTGTACGATGCGTTGGTGCAGAAAGGATACAATCCCATCAGCCAGCTTGTCGGTTATATTCTTTCGGAGGACCCGACCTACATCACCACACACAATAATGCGCGCGCTCTTGTCCGCCGCATCGACCGAGATGAGCTTCTGCAAGCACTCTTGAAAGAGTACCTCAAAACACCGTCAGAATGAGCCTTTGCCGCACCAATGAAAGGATTGCTATGCCCGAGAAGAAAGCCACTGCGAGAGACCTCGCCGCCGATGATGCCGCCTTAGACGCCGCCATAGGCGAACAGAAAGCAGCAGAAGTCCCGGATAAAGCACAGACGAGAGCTGCTAAGAAGAAAGCCTCTGCTTCTAAGGCCGCGAAGCCCTCTGACATCGCCGCAGAAAACGCCGAGGATAGGAAGACGATTCTCCCCGCCGGTTCCAAGAAAGCGCCGGGTACTTTGCAGTACAAAGGTCACCCTTTGGTTCGGTGCGGCGATGAGCTGTATTATGGCTCCTTGGATAAACCTTTTGCCTGCCGACTGGTGATTAAGAGTAAACACACATTCCAGGATCTTGAGGTAGCCGATAAGGTCACCATCAGCCTGATGAATACCGACCCCGACCTACCCGCCAACGAGGCATTCATTAACACGTCCTCCCGCCCCGGTCTATATGCCGCGGTCGACCTTGCCAGCACTTGGCTCGACCGCCAGTTGCGCAAAGCGTAAGCTGATAGGACAGAACGCAAACAAGAACAGGTTTTTGCAAATCCCGGATGACAGCTAAAACCCTCCCAAGTGCCGCAGGCAGCCGATGGGTTTACCTATTGGCTCCGGCTCTCCGATAAACGGACTGCGGCCTTGTTTTTTGCGCTTGTATGGAACAAAACGGATACCGATAGGAGCTGAAAAGACAGAATGGAAGACTTCCGCGACCTGTTCGCCCTTGTGAAAGAAGAGTTATCGAACCTCGTTTCTGCCACGATTTTTAATCTGTGGATTGACATCATAGAGCCGGTTTCTTTTGACGGCACGACGGCCGTTTTGGCAGCGACGTCCTACCGTCGGCCAATCATCGAAAAGAAATACAGTACCGTCATACACGAGGCTTTCGAGAAAGCTTTGGGCTTTGATGCCGAGATTTTGTTTGTGGACAAAGAGAACGAACCGACCGCGCCTGCTATAGCAGATGCCCGCGGTGAACATCTGCGCCATGCGGCCGAAACCGGCCGCGGCGGCTTACATACAACTTTAACCCTACCCGTCCTCCCGCACGAGAACACTTTTGAAACCTTTATCATCGGCAACTCCAACAAGTTTGCCTGCGCCGCCGCGCAAGCCGTAGCAGCAAACCCGGGTTTGCGCTATAATCCGCTCTTCATTCACTCCAACCCCGGTCTGGGGAAAACGCACTTGCTCTCGGCGATTCAGCACGAAGTCGAACGCTTGTTCCCTGATCTGCTTATCGTCAGCACGACAGGCGAGAAGTTTACAAATGAGATGGTAGCTACCATCCAGCACAAAACCACCGCCGAGTTCCGTCAAAAATACCGCTCTGCCGATGTGCTGTTGGTGGACGACGTACAGTTCATCGCCGGCCGGGAAGCCACCCAAGAGGAGTTCTTCCACACATTCAACTCCTTGGCCGACTACGGTAAGCAAATCGTCCTTTGCTCCGACCGGCCGCCGAAGGAGATGGATCTCTTGGAGGACAGGCTCAAGAGCCGCTTTGAGAAAGGTCTCATCGCTGACATCCAAGCCCCGGAACTCGAAACCCGCATGGCCATCATCAAGCGCAAGGCCGCCGCCTCCCATTTTGATATACCCGACGACATCGTGGAGTACATCGCCCAGCAACTCAAGCAAAACATACGCCAGTTGGAAGGCGCGGTAAACCTCCTTGAGGCTTTCATCAAGCTAAAGGGAATGCACCTCAATATGCTCACCGCCCAAAACGCCATTGCCGACATCATGAGCGAGGAGCGCCCCCTCCCGGTGACCATCGACCGCATCATAGAGGAATGCGCCCGCAGTTGGTCCCTGACCCCTGCCGATGTGCGCTCCAAGCGCCGCACCGCTGAAATCTCAAAGGCTCGCCAAACGGCTATGTATATCATCGGGCAGGTGACACACATTGCCACCACCGCCATCGGCAAGGAGTTCGGCCGCGACCACTCCACCGTGGTCTATGCGCATGAGCAAATCCGCAATGAGATGGAGCGCGACCCGGGCTTCAAAAAGCGCGTAAACGATATTACCAAGGCCGCCACCACTTAATCGCCAAGGCATGACACCACAGCTTCGGCTGTGTTTTTTTAACCGGTAAAAAAAGTTGGATTTTTTTTGTTACCGTTTGTTACCATTCGGACGTTGCCTGTTATATTATTCCATTTTCAGCGCAAACCTAAGAGAATTGAAAAAATCTTTATAAAAACCCAAAAAAGTTCTTGACAAACGCAAGAAAATAGTGTAAAATGAATAGTAGCAATATGAAGCAGTAAAGTTAGTCTTTCGGTTCCATTTCATAGGTTTCTAACGGAGAGAAAAGGGTCGGTGAAAACCATGAAGGGCAGGGTGAACGGCATTGACAAAATTCGGAAGAAAACAATCGAACATATGTCACGAACGAACGAACGAACGAACGAACGAACGTAATTAATTACATATTCTCTGCCATAGAACGCCTGAATGCCGCCCCGGCTTCGGGCGGCGCGGGTTGGTTGGCGCGGGCTTGTCTGGTGTTGGTCATTCTGGCTGTGTGCGCGCAGACGGTGATGTTTTCCCCGAAGTCGCTGACATACTCTAAGTACATATCGGCGGCGTCAGGGGAATCCGTGGTGTCCATCGCCAAATGGGATGTCAAAAAAGGCACCGACCCCGACCCCGGCGGGTACACCTGCCGCTTGAATACCTCCGGCGACCAAAACTTTCTGTTCTTCCCGGCCGGAAAGGATTACTGGTCGCTGCGTGTTCGCTTGGAGAACAACAGCGAGGTCACGGCGAATTTCAAGTTCCGTCCGGAGCTGACGCACACCGCCGCCTGCACCAAAACCGCCGGACACACCGGCTCTTGCTCCAATGTCCCGACCCTGACGGTCATTAACGACACCGGCGCTGCCTATAGCTATACCGCTGCCGATGGCGTTACCCTTCCCTGGGCAACCGGCGGGACAGCACAGGAGATGACCATCCGCATCCCGCGGCAAACTTTCACCGGCCTGCAAATATACTGCGATGCAGTTCAAGTAGATTAAAGCCGTCTGCCGATTCTTACAGCTCTTGCCTCCTGTTTCTTGCCTCTTGCTACTTGTTTGAAGGAGTTGACTGCACATGACAGAAGAAGCCCTGCGTCTGCTGGAGGAAATCCGGCGGGAAGTCGAGGCGGAGGAGCGCGAGGCTCGCCGCGCCCGCCGCCGAAACCGGAGCAATGCGCCCCCAAACGGAGCAGTGTTCCCCAAACGGAGCAAAGCGCCGGCGCTGCTCCTCGCGGTAGCCTTAGCTGCGGCAGCGGCGGTTCCTGCCTTTGCGGCGCAGACCGTCCCGAACCTGCACCTGCTGGGGCAATGGGCAGCGGCAGGGGACACGGTAATAAACAAAGACATCTTAGATGCCATCTATCCGGTCGGGAAGATATACATGAGCACGCAGAACCTCAATCCGGCAACGCAGTTTGGGGGGACGTGGGCGGCTTTGGGCGCCGGACAGGTTTTGGTAGCGGAAGGCACAGGCTTCACAGCGGGCACGACAGGGGGCAGCACAGACGGCACGGCAGCCGTTTCTTTATCCGGCAACGTGACCGGGGTAGGCGGTTCGGTGAATCTGACAGGTACAGTTACAGGCGTGGGGGCGGGGGCGACTTTGAGCGGGACGGCTTCTGTTTCCGGCGGTACGCTTTCCACAACCTCGGGCAATGTGACACTTGTCGCCGCAAATATGCCGCAGCATACACACGGTATCAGCCACACACATACAGCGAATCATCAGCATCATTACTATTATGCTTATGAGCGTAATGGAAATCCTAAAAATGGGGGAAATACAGGTCATAGCTATTGGAAAGGCTCTATAACACGCCGAACATCCACATGGAGCGGTGTTTCCGGGACATATTCAGGCAGTTCCGAATCTACCGGAAGTGCAACACCTTTCACATTTAACAGCAGCGGTACAGTAGCATCTTCTTCCCCCTTAACCGGCAGTGCAAGTGCAAAAGTTGCAAGCACCGGGTGGAGCGGTACGGCGGCTTACACCGGAACGGTTTCCGGTTTGTCCGGAACAGCCTCCGCTTCCGGAAATGTAACGGATAAAACCATGCAACCGTATTTGGTTGTCTATATGTGGCAAAGAACGGCATGAAAGGAGGGAATCGCTCATGATTACGGACGAAATGCGTAACGCATTGAAAGCGGAAATCCAAGAAGAACACAGACAAAGAAAGCACCGCCGCCGATTCATTACAGCAATCGTATTGCTCTTGCTTATAACAGCTATTCCTCTTGCCCATGCCAAATATGTGTCTGCCCTAAAAATGCTTGCACCGAAAGAATTGGACAGCATTACAAATGTGGATTTACTCGAATCGCTCTATCCGGTTGGGTGTATCTACACAAGCGCAACAAACACCAATCCTTGCATCACCGCAGGTGTCGGTACGTGGGAGAAACTTCCCACCGGCCGCGTTCTCCTCGGCGCCGGAACTCTGAGTGGGACTACCTATACCGCAGGGAATACCGGGGGTTCCGCAGCCGGGCAGACACGCACTGTCAGTTTGTCAACAAGTGCCTTAACTGTAACAGGCAGCATAACCTTGACCGGATCTGCATCCGGCGTTGGAAATGGGCAGTCTATCTCCGGCTCAGCGAGCAGTGTCGGTGGCAATATATCGGTATCCGGCAGTACAACGCTTGCCGCAACAAACCTGCCTTCGCACACGCATGCCATTCCGGAACACCGACACACATTTGCAAGCCATACGCATACCTACTACTGGATGAGCAACCGGGATGGATGGCCGGACAACTCTGCTTCAGATGGAGGTTCGTATTGGCGCGGTGCGCAAAGTCAGTACCACAGTGGTTACACTTCCAGTACCATCAACAGTGGTGACGCAAATCCAAATACCAGCGGTTCCGCAGGGCAATCTTCTCCAACTGCGTTTAGCCACAGCAGTACCGGCACAGCCGGCAGTTTGAGTGGAACTGCTGCATTAAGCCTTGGTTCGGGTTTGTCCGGGGGCACGGCAAGTGTAAGCGGAAGTGTCAGCCTGACAGGGAGCGCAACTGTCAGCCAAACCGGCGTAGCAGACAATACCATGCAGCCTTATCTCAATGTATATATGTGGAAACGGACGGCCTGAAAGGAGGGGAACACGATGACAGCAGAAGAATATGCCTTTCTCTCGGAACTCAAAGCGGAGTATAAAAAAGCAGATTCTGTAAAGTGCAAAAAAGCCTATCACAGAATGGCACAGTTATTTGCAATCCTTATGTTAGCGTCGCTGATAGCTATACCCGCCGCAAGTGCTGCAAGCTCCAATTATCTCCTTTTAGCTAAACCTTATGGCTTAGACAGCGAAACCAACACCGATTTATTTGACGCTTTCTATCCTGTCGGTGCAATTTACCAAAGTACCGACAGCGCAAATCCTTCAGCCAAATTCGGCGGGACATGGACAGCCCTCGCGCCGGGGCGTGTTTTGGTGAGTGCCGGCACGGGCTACACAGTCGGAGCCACAGGCGGTGCCGTTGACGGCAACGGTTCCCTAACCTTGAACATCTCCACGAGCAACGTCGGCGGCACCCTCTCCGGTCTTTCCGGCTCTGTCAGCGGTGTCGGTACAAGCCAAGCCCTTACAAACGGAACTGCAACCGGCATCGGCGGTTCCATTTCAGTCAGCGGAACAAAGACTCTGACGGCAGAAAATCTACCGGCGCATACACATACCATTAATCATAATCATGATTTAACACATGACCATGGATATACATCAGCCGAATCGTTTAATAATAAACCTGATGGTGCCGATGATTCGGATGGTGATGTTGGGAGTGTATTCGCAGATCTGGAAAACAAATCTTACTGGCGCGGCAGCAACGCTACCGGGGCTACAACCGGTGCAACTGTAGAGGTGGGTGCCGGCACTTGGGGCGGCTACACCGGTTACACATCCGCCACAACCGCTGCCACCGGCAACGGCACGGCGGTCACGCTCAACAGCACCGGCACAGCCTCCGGTCTTTCCGGTACAGTTACAGCAACGAGTGCAACCGCCGGTTACAGCGGCTCCGCTACACTTGGAGGTACGGTTTCAAGTCTCTCCGGTTCTGTAAGCGCCACAAACAATTCAGTAGCCGACAAAACCATGCAACCCTACCTGGTCGTCTACATCTGGGAGCGCACGGCTTAATTGTTACAATTGGTAACAAAAAAAATCCAAACCCATCGGCTGCTCATGCCGCGTTGCGCATAATCAGTCGGGCAAAGTCCTCCAAGGCGGCGTTGGTGACTTCTGCATAGTGTGTTTCCTGCAAGCAACCCCCCCATCAGCTTCAGCCGACAGGGGAGCGGTGTATTCAGTTTAAGCTAAAAATGGACGCAGGGAATTACCTGAGGCGCTTGGTGATGTCTGCGATTCTGTCGGGTCGCACGTTGAAGTGCTGGAGCACCATCTGAATCCACTGGTTCCCGTGCAGCCCGAGCTCTTGCGCCTCGCCTCTTGTCGCTTCGGCGACGGCGACGGCTTTCGCCTCCTCATGGTCGGTCAGACCGAATTTCTCGAGGTAATGCTCAATCTTGTCGACCGGCAAATCGTCTGCTCTGTCTCGCAGTTGGTCGAGCAGCTTCTCTGCGATTCCGCTTTGCGCGGCCTTTGCCGCGACGTCTCTGAGGTTCATGGGACTCACTCCTGACTTGTCCGGCGGACGGGCTGTAAATTCTCGTTGGGAATAAATTCATTGCATCTGCCCGCTGCTGCGCCGGGTATTGCGGCGGTGCCTTCGTTCACTCCGCAGGCAACCTGCCGTTCCCTCCGTGGGGGTATGTCTGTAGTATATCACATTTTGTCGAAAAAAGCAAGTTACAATCGTGTTACTTATAGTCACACAATGTAATGCTCTTCTGCAACTATTGATAATCAACGATTCCGAGAGTCGCTATTCACAGAATGTTTACAAATCCGGGCAGGTTTCCCTGCCCGGATTTGTATGAATTCGGCTTATCCAATCATCTCGAATAGTTCCGGCACCGGGGAGGGGATGACACAGTGCGCCAGCACAAAGCCGTCCGCTTCCCGGGAGGCAATGCCGGCATCGACGGCGGCACGGACGGCCGCGACCTCACCGACCACAACGGCAAAGGACTTCCCGCCGATACCGGTCGCCAGGCGCAGCTCAATGAGATCCACGGCGGCAGCCTTGACGGCGGCATCCGCTGCATAGATGGCAGCCGTGACGCTGTAGAACTCCATGACCCCCACCGCGCCGTACGCTGCCGGCTCTGCGGTCTGGTGGATGGCCGCCGCCACCTGCGGATGCACCCGCGGAATCAGGCAGGAGTCCACCAAGAAGCCCTCCGCCCATGCCGCCCCCGCATCTAAGGAAGCGGACACGGCCGCCACCTCTCCCGAAAAGAGGATATAGTACTTGCCGGGGCAGGAGGCTCTCGCGAAGAGAAGCTCTGTCTCTGCCGTCTTGATGATGGCATCGGCGGCTTCCATGCCCTTGGCAATGCTGCTCAGTTCCAGAAAGGCTATTGCGTTCATGGGTGCGGCTCGCTTTCGTTGACTTGTATAGTGTGTTTCGTGAAGCACTTTTAGCATAAGATGGGAAAGTGCATATACTATAGAATGGTAAGTTCTATTACCATGAAAGGGAGGAATCTGTTATGAAACCGAAAGGAATACTGTCCCTACTCTGCGCCGGAATCCTGCTGACGCTTACGGCGGCTTGTACGGTCAACGCTTCCACGCAGACAGCTGACGGTTCTGCGGCGTGGGCGGCCAAGTACCGCAGTATCGTGGACAACGGCGCCACCGCCGACGAGGAGCCGATGGAAACAGCCGGCTTCACCGTCATAGACCTCGACGGCAACGGTACACCGGAACTGCTCGTCCGGCTGCGCTACTATGCGGCAGGGCCGCACTTGCTGGACACGGTAGCTGTGTTTGATATATCCAACAAACGCATGACCGGTGACGAAGCCATCGCCGAGAAGATAGCCGCAGATGACATCTACTACAACCCGACAGAAGGGAAGATCATTGCCTACAAGACCCTCTACGACGGGGAGGAAGAAAAGACCACCTGCGCGGAGTGGAGTTACAGCGGCGGGAAGCTGGCCGCGAAGACGGTTGCGGAGGATAAGTATATCGACGACTACGGCAGGGTAGACAGCGCGTACTATCTGCTCCAGTGGTTCCGGGGCGCGGAACTGGGAACCCAATTGTCCGCCTACTGGCTCTTCCGGAGCTGAGCTGCGGCAGCACCCGGCTTTTTGGGGTAGGCGGTTGCCTATCCCTTACTTACGCGGCGGATATCCGGATGGTGTTGTCTTTAACTTCCAGCACCGTCCCGGCTATGGACGCGTGGTAATCCGCGCTGAGCTTTCCCTCCGGCGCCGCAGCTATGCGCTGCCCTAACCGCACACGCTCCCCGACGGTGACTGTCGGCTCTGCTGGTACTCCGATGTGGCTGTTCACGGCGATGCACACTTCCTGCGGCGTCAGCTCCGCCGTCTTGCTGATGTCCGTATGATAGTATCGCAGGACACCCGCGCTCTGCGCCGCTTTCTTCGTCGGGATGCGCCGTTCGTCGCGGAACGGCCGCACGGCGGGTTTCCAATCCGGGGGCGGTGTGGGGCGTATCCCTTGCGCGCGCAGCAGCTGCTTTGCATATTGGTTTATCTGCCGCGGACGCAGTCCCATGGGGCAGGCGACCAGTTCGCATATGCCGCACTCGCAGCAGTAGGCCGCGCCCTGCACTGCAGGATGTTGCGTCAGCATTTCTACATCTTTGCCGCCGCCGACTGCCCGCATAATCTTGTGCGGCTCTATGGGATGCCCCAAGAGGTAGCGCGGACACATCCCCGTGCAGAACGAGCACTGGATGCAAGCGGAGGCTGCTTGCTTGATGGAATGCTCCAAAGGGCGTTGGTGGTATTGCCACAGTTTCACGCTGCGCGGCAGGACGAGGAAACCGCCGGTGGTCTTGGTGACGACTGCCTTGTCTGCTTCCTCTTTCGTGAGCGGTTTGCCCATCATGGGTCCGCCGTTGACGACAATATAGTCTTCCGTAAGCGGACCGCCTGCCGCCGACAGGCACGCCGCAAAGCTTGTCCCGAGCGGGGCGGAGAGGACAAGCGGTTCCCTGACAGCACCTGTAACGGTCAGGATGCGCTTAATGAACGGTCTGTCCTGCATGGCGTGGCTGACGGCATACATTGTGGCGGCATTGCTCACCACGCAACCGACTGCCAACGGAAGGCCGCCGGGCGGCACAATGCGGCCCGTGACTTCATACACCATGACGTGCTCGTCCCCGGCGGGGTAGGTAGATTTCATTTTATATATAGAGAGGTTCTCACCGATTTTACCGGTAGCCTCTAAGGCGGCAATTTCTTCCGTGTAGGATTCTTTAAGCGCTATCACGGCACGGACGGCTCCAAGATGTGCCTTGACGGCCTCCGCGGCAGTCAGGATACGGTTGGGCGCGGTCTTGAGGAGCGTGCGGTCGGTACGCAGCAGCGGTTCGCACTCGGCTGCATTGATTATCAAGGTGTCTACACCCTGCGCAGCCAACTTGGCGTGCGTTGGGAAGCCGGCACCGCCGCATCCGACAATGCCTGCTTTCCGGATTTGTTCTATAAGGGACATTTGGGTTACTCCTTCACCGCGGCAGCTCAGTGCTTGGCTTTGGCGCGTTCGACTTCTAAGGTATCGATGATACCGACAATGGCGGCGTCCACCGCCACACTGTCGCCGCCTAAAGCGCGTCGGGCAGTACTTCCTTGGCAGACAAGTACCTGCTCCCCAACCCCGGCACCGACGACATCACCTGCTACGAACGCTTCTCCGCTCTCCTCGGCTTTGACGACCATCAGCTTCACCCCTGTGAGGGTGCGCTCTTTTTTTGTGGCCCAGACGTGACCGATGACTTGGGCAATAATCATTTGTTCTACCTCCTGAAGATAGCAGAAGTACTTCTGCTTTCTGCTGTTATGCGGTGTCGGACTCACTGCACTTTGAGCGTTACACCTGCGGAGAAAAAGACATCCTTTGCTGCGGGTGTGATAAGGGTTCCCTTTGGAATCAGCAGCGTTTGGCTGCTCTGCGCCAGCGTTTTGGCAAGACTCTCGGTAATGAGCTTCGGCAAGTCCGGCTGACCTGCCGCAGGAACGGCGGCAACGGCAGCGGTTGTCTCAGGTGACGCTGTACCATCTCTCTTCCCGCAGGGGCGTATCGTCACCGATGCACCCTGCGTCCAAGCGCAGGCGTTGGCTTCGTCAAAGTCAATGTGCATGGCGAGCGCGAAGTCCGCGCTGACACGCACGGCAACATTCCCAAATGTCACGGGACGTGCTGTGTCCGTTGCAGCTTGTACATACGCCCCATTGGAAACACCGTAGCGGGCGGCATCCGCAGGGGTCATATGGATATGGTTGCGGGCGGCAATCACACAGCCTTTGGCATCTATATGTCCGGCAGGACCTACAATCAGCACGTCTGCGGCTCCCGTCAAATCGCCGGAGAGGTTGATTGGTGCATTCAGCCCAAGCGCACGGCAATCTGTCAGGGAAAGCTCCGCCTGCACAGCTTTGCGCGCCGGACCCAAGACAGCAACCCCCGGCAGTTCTCCTTTTGGGGTGACGAGCTTCACACGCTCCTCGGAGAGGAACTCACCGGGCTGGGACAGGCTGCGCTTCATGGTGAGGGCGGCACCTTTGCCGAAGAGGCTTTCAATAGCCTCTGTTGTCAAATGTACGTGACGGGCGGAGGCTTCCAGCGGTATCGGTGCTGTCTTTGGGGCAAAATTATCTGCACCGCTGCCTTCACCCCCGGAGGGAAGCTCCGCCAGAATCGAGGTCACCAAGGCACGGAGTTGTTTCTCATCCATTGTTTTGCTCCAATCCCGTCAGCGTTCGTGTTTCGGCAAATCACATATGGTTATTATAACACATTTCGACTGCGGTTGCAAGGGAAATCTGTAAGAACGGGTTATGAACTATTTCATATCCGATTCAAAATCCGGCGGCTTAGACAGCAGACGTATTTTATGTTAGACTTGCAATTGATGGCGAGATGTGCTATAATCAATTTATTGGAAATAACTTGCATCTATGTTTAGAGAACATTGGAGTAAATCAATGATTCACGAACGCATACAGACGAAAGTGCTCTCCTGCCGCATTCTGCCGAATGCGGACGCTGCACTGCTGGAGCAATTGGGGGCAGACAGCCGGGAACGTTCGCTCGGTATCTTTACAACGGACTGCGATGATGTGAGCTACGCCGCAATAGATGAGGCCACGAAGAAAGCGGATGTGCGTGTCCTCTATGCGCGGTCCATGTATGCCGGTGCCTCCAATGCCTCTACTTCCCTTGCCGGGGAGTTTATCGGCATTTTGGCCGGCCCGGATCCCGAACAGGTGCAGGCCGGTCTGGATGCCGCTTTTGACTATATCCAAAACGATGCTGCTTTCTATTCCGCTGACGAAGCCGGCGGCGTGGTGTATTTTGCACACACCATTTCCCGCTCGGGGACGTACCTCTCTGCGCAGGCGGAGGTACCGCCGGGTACGGCTATGGCATATTTGATTGCGCCGCCGTTGGAAGCGACCGTTGGGTTGGATGCCGCGCTCAAAGCTGCCGATGTGGAGCTGAAAGTATACTATGGTCCGCCCAGCGAAACGAACTTTGCCGGCGCACTTCTGACCGGGAGTCAATCCGCTTGCCGTGCAGCGTGCGAGGCTTTTGCGGAGGAGGTTTGCCGCGTAGCGGCACAGCCCTTGGGAAAAGAAACAATCCATAATGAATAGGAAACAGTTATTGTAAAGACAGCATCGATTGCCGGTCATTTTTACTTTCTGATATAAGAATATGTAATATTTAGTAATTCTGCAAAAAATGCTTGCTTTTTCTGTCCGTTTGTGGTATTATACTATCTGTTTACTGTTGTTTTTTATATACGTGAGGATTTATCACATTTTGGGAGGTAGTTATGCTGCGCCGGGTTCTGTTTATTCTTGCCGCTTGCCTGCTTGTAGCGGGTGTGGCGTCGTGTGACAGACCCTCGGACCGGCGGCCGTCGGATGACTTAACTTCCGCAGCAGAAAGTATTTTCGACGCAACCGGCGATGATTCCATCTCCAACCGGACCGCCCCGCCGTCTGTAACTTATACAAATGTAACGACTATACGGACAAGCACTGCGCGCGCCTCTTTCGGACAACCAAATGTATCCACCACGGCAGCACCCACGACCGTTTCCGCAACAACCCCGCGGCAAGAAGTTACGGTTCTTATCCCGGAAGGTTATAGTTTCTGGCAAATTATGCAAACATTGGAAAACAAGGGTGTCTGTACCGGCAAGGCTTTCTATGACGCAGCGCAGGCCTATCAGGTGCAGTCGTTCTCCATCGGTGCCGGGTCACAGGTCGCTTATAAATATGAGGGATACTTATACCCGGATACGTATCACTTCTATATAGGGGACAACCCGGTGGATGTCCTCAAGAAGATGCTTAACAACTATGCCGCCAAAAGCGGAATGCCGGACTGGGATACGCTCATCTTGGCTTCCCTTATCCAAGCGGAGACGCGCTCCCCGGAGCATATGGCTATGGTGTCATCCGTGTTCCACAATCGGCTGAAAAAAGGAATGCAGCTCCAAGCGGACGCCACAAAAGCCTATGTCAGCAAGCAGATTGTTGCTAACCCGGAGGTACTCCTCTCTTCCCAGTATGAAAATCGGTACGACACCTACCAATGCAAGGCCCTCCCCATCGGTCCCATCGGCAACCCCGGTCACAATGCGATAACAGCCGCCAAGAACCCGGCTTCCTCGGATTACCTTTACTACTTCTTCGGCAAGGACAACACAAACCACTACTCCAAGACGTTCGATGAACACGTAGCGCAAATGCGGCAGTACGGTGTGGGATGATGCCGCCGGCAAACCGTTCGGACAAAAGTGCCCGGCGGTAATTTTACAATAGAAAGAGAATGATGGTTATGGGCGAAACAAAAAAAATTGCCATTCTGTGCAGCGGCGGGGATGCACCCGGTTACAATGCCGCCGTAATCGGCGCGACCAAAGCCGCTGAATCCCTCGGGTATGAGGTCATCGGTTTTGTGCGCGGCTTTGACGGATTGTATAACAACAAATACATACCGCTGAAAACCGCTGAGATAGAAAGTCACCTGCGTGAAGGCGGCAGCTATCTTCACTCAGCACGATTCCAACCGTTCAATAATGAAACCACCCGCCAACCCGCCATTGAGCGCTGTGTTGAAAACGCCAATGCACTCGGCTTAGAAGGTCTCATTGTTATCGGCGGCGATGGTTCCTTTGCCGGAGCAAGGGATTTGATTTACTGCGGCACGAAGAATGACCCTTCGCAGGGTATCCACTGTATCTGTATTCCCGGCACCATTGACAATGATATCGCCTGTACCGACTATACCATCGGCTTTGATACTGCCCTCAATACTGTTGTGGAACTTTGCGACAAGCTCGCCGACACCGACCGCGCCCATGACCGCTGTATGATAGCCGAAGTGATGGGAAATCTTGCGGGAGATTTGCCGCTCTATGCGAGCATCGCCTCCAATGCGACAGATGTTCTCATAGGGGAAACCTTCACAGAGGCAGATGTTACTACCGCCGCCGGGCGTGTCAAACAGGCTTACCTGCGCGGACAACGGTACTTCCTCATTCTGGTAGCGGAAGGCATTACTTTCAAAATCCAGAAAGATGGCAGTATTATCTACCCCGGTCCTACCCTCGACTCCCGCGACCACCATGGTATAGAGCGTATTGCAAAAGAAATCCAGAAAGCAACACAGGATGTAACGCCCAACGGCGAAGGCATAGAGTGCCGCTATGTGCAGTTCGGTCATGTCCAACGCGGCGGCCGACCCACTGCCAAAGACCGAATTACCGGTATGCAAATGGGTGCTTTGGCTGCCCAACTGCTTATGGATGGGCAGTATAACCTTGTCACTATCATCAAAAATGGATTACTTACCACCTGCACCTACGAGGAATGCCTCGCCGCTAAAGAACTGCAGAAACTTCGCCGCGCCGACCCCGATCCTGCCGCCCGCGTCAAGCCGGAGCTCATTGATGATATTCTCTTGGCTACGGAAGGGCATTATCCGGAGTATTTGGTTCGGAGAAGTTGAGTTGAGTTTAGTTCAGTTTAGCTTAGCTCAGTTTAGTTTAGCTTAGCTAAACTCAGTTCAGCTCAGTTTAGCTAAACTCAGTTCAGCTCAGTTTAGCTAAACTCAGCTAAACTCAACTCAGCTAAACTCAACTCACCTAAACTTACCTAAACCTAAACCAAACCAAACCCAAAAGGGGAATGCAAATGACCGACACCGCGCCCACGGACATCATGAAAGGACTCAATGCAAGACAGCAAGAGGCAGTAGCTGCGACACGCGGCCCTGTGCTGGTGCTTGCCGGAGCGGGAAGCGGAAAAACAACTGTACTGGTACATAGAGTGGCGCAGATACTGGCGACTGAGCCGGTACCGCCGTGGAAGATTTTAGCGATAACCTTCACGAACAAAGCCGCGGGAGAGATGAAGGAGCGGCTCAAAGCCATGCTGGGACCGCAAGGGGAGGAAATTTGGGCAGGAACATTCCATGCGACCTGTGCGAAATTCTTACGGCGGCAAGACGGCGGTATAGAGGGATTCAACAGCCGCTTTGCGATTTATGATGCCGACGACAGCAAGGCGCAGATGAAGCGCGTCATGAAAGCGCTGAACATTGACGATAAGTATCTGCCAATAAGCAAGGTACTCAAAGACATCTCCGCGGCTAAAGAGAAGATGCTCTCCCCGTCGGATTTGGCGCATTCGGCGGGTGACGATCCGGTGCTTGCGAAGATAGCGCTGTGCTATAAGTTGTATCAGATGGAACTCAAGCGCGCTAACGCCATGGATTTCGATGATTTGCTCTATTATACAGTGCAGATGCTCGAGGGGAATCCGGATATTCTGAACTACTACCAACGCCGTTTTGATTACATTCTTGTGGATGAGTACCAAGATACGAACCACACGCAGTACCGTTTGGTATCGCTGCTGGCGGCGGGTCATCGGAATTTATGCGTGGTCGGGGACGACGACCAATCCATCTACCGCTTTCGCGGGGCGACCATTGAGAACATCCTCAGCTTTGAGCATCAATTCCCGGGCGCAAAGGTCGTGCGTTTAGAGGAGAACTACCGCTCTACGCAGAACATCTTAGACACCGCTAACCGCGTGATTGCCAAGAATACCCAGCGGAAAGGGAAGACCCTCTTCACCTCGAACGGCAAAGGGGAGCCTGTCATCTGGCAGGAGTTCTTGGACGAGCGCGAGGAATCCCGCTTCATAGCGGAGAGTGTTCGTTCTGCCGTTGCCAATGGAGGCCGCGCCTCCGCCCATGCGGTGCTGTATCGCTCAAACGCGCTCTCCAATGCGATAGAAACAGCGTTCCGCAACGCCCATGTGCCCTACCGTATTATTGGCGGTATGCGCTTCTATGACCGCAAAGAAATCAAGGATGCTTTGGCTTATCTCACCATTATCGCCAACCCTTCCGACGAGGTGCGCCTGCGCCGCATTATTAACGAACCCAAACGCGGTATAGGGGAGGGTACACTCCAAAAGGCCGCAGATGCAGCGGCAAGAGCCGGTGTACCGCTTTTTGAGGTAATCAGCCGTGCCTCCCATGCGGCCTCTTTGCAGCGGGTCGCCGGCAAACTGGAGGCGTTCGGGCATCTGATTAACGGCTTGCGCGACTTAGCCGGTCCGCTCTTGGACTCCCCGGAGGATCCGCCGCGCGAGCTTTCTCCCGGTCAAAAACGCATCACACTGCAAACACTATTAGAGGAAACCTTGGAGCGCAGCGGTTATTGGGAGTTCTTGGAACTGGACAAGGAGACCTGCGAGGATCGCCGCGAGAACCTCATGGAACTCGGTACCAACCTGGTGCAGTACGAGGAAGAGAATGACAACCCCACGCTCATCGGATTCTTGGAAGAAGTGTCCCTTCTGACGGACATTGACCGCGCCGACCCGACCGCAGATGCCGCTTACCTCATGACAATCCACGCCTCCAAAGGCTTAGAGTTTGACTCTGTCTATCTCCCCGCCTGGGAGGAGGGGGTGTTCCCCAACCGCTACTGCGAGACCTTGGAGGATGAGGAGGAGGAACGCCGCTTGGCCTATGTCGGTATTACCCGCGCCCGCCGCAGACTGTTTTTGACTACGTGCAGTATGCGGATGCTCTGGGGGCAGTCCCAGTTCAATAAGCCTTCCCGCTTCCTGCGCGAAACAGGATTGACAGTACTAAAACGCAAAGGTTCCGGCCGCTATACCAATGAGCGGTACGATTTCACCGGCAGAATTGATGACATCCCGGACTATCTTTCCCCGGCCGAAGCCGGTGCCGTACTTCGCACACAAGTGCAGCCGATTCGAAAAGAGCAAACGTTCACCTTAGGCGATACCGTCCGTCACGGCAAATTCGGAATTGGTACAGTTACTTCCGCGCAAGCAATGCCCGGCGGCGACACTTTGCTGGAAATTGCTTTCGAATCCGCCGGCACGCGCAGATTGCTGGCAAAAGCCGCTAAACTCGAAAAACAGTGACCGTTGAATCAGCATTACTACCGCTGCCGCAGGCAGTTGATGGAGGATTGACCGATGTTATACCGCATGATGATGTCCAATTATAAAGACTTCGATGTCATGGAGACAAAGAAGCTCGCGCCCCGGGCTTACTTTATTCCATTTCGGGATGAGGAAAAGCTGAAAGCCACACCATGGGAGAGGGAACGCACGGAGTCTGACATGACGACGTGCCTCTCCGGGGAGTGGGATTTCATGTACTTTCCGGACATCTCCGACCTGCCTCGCCATCTGGAAACAGAGAATGTGCGCTGGGAGAAGATTCCCGTACCCTCCGATTGGCAGCGTACCGGTTATGCCCCGCCTGTCTATATCAACTGCCCCTATGAGTTCAATGGAACCAAAGACGGTTCCTCCGGGGAAGTGCCGAACCTCCCGCTTTTTGACAGCAGGCAGCAGCGAGACGAATACCTCAAAAAAATCTTCTGGTGTGGTTTGGATCAGAATACGGATCTGAAAGACAAACTTGACATACAGGGCTTAGAGCTTTCCTTACCGGAAAAAATGCCCGTCGGCGTCTACCGCAAGCTCTTCAACGTGGATATATCCAAAGGCAAGGTCTTTACCGTCAGTTTGCTGGGTGTCGCTCCCTGTGCGAATGTCTTCCTCAACGGCTGCCGCATCGGGTACACGGAAGGTTCCCACAATTCTGCGGAGTTTGATGTATCCGATGCTGTCACGGACGGCGAAAACGAGCTTCTCATTGTGGTGCACAAATGGTGCACCGGCACATGGCTGGAGTGCCAGGATATGTTCCGTGAAAATGGAATATTCCGCGATGTCCTCTTTACAGCAGGACCGAAAGTCATACTGAATGATTACTTTCTGCGCCCCCAGAAGCGTTCCGACGGTACCTATGACCTCGCCGTTATCATTGAATCCATCTCAGAGGCTTATATGGGTTGGGCATTGGAGTTTGAATGCCCGGAGTTGAACCTTGCCGCCCGCTCGACGGCCAAAGAGCGCTATGTCGTGCGCTTCAACGATCTGCGTCCGGAGGAATGGAATCCCGAAAAGCCGCGCTTATATGAGTGCTTTATCCGGCTTCTCCACGAACGCAAAACGGCTACGGTTATTCGAGCCTATATCGGCTTCCGCGATATAAAAATTGACGGTGCAGTATTCAAGTTCAACGACAAGAAAATCAAGTTCAAAGGCGTGAACCACCACGACAGTCATCCGACTAAGGGCTACGCCATGTCTTATGCGGATTACTTGCTGGATCTCACGTTAATGAAACGGTACAATGTCAATGCTATCCGAACGTCCCACTACCCACCGGACCCCTACTTGCTTCACCTGGCTGACCGCATGGGCTTCTATGTCATCGACGAGGCCGACATAGAGACGCACGGTCTGTGTTCTTTGCCGATAGACCGCACCAAAATCCCCCGCGGTGAGCGTTGGGACATCATCGCCGACAATAAGATATGGCTCCCGCGCTTCATTGACCGCGTGAAGCGGATGTACTTCCGTGACCGCAATCATCCCTGCGTCACCATGTGGAGCTTGGGCAATGAGGCCGGCGGCATCCACTGCCAGAATAAGTGCTATGATTGGCTCCATGCCGTCCATCCCGAAGTACCCGTACACTACGAGGGAGCCTGCCGCGCCGCCGGCGTGTGGGGGTACGATGTGTACTCCGAGATGTACACCCACCCGGATAAGCTTCTCCAAGCCGGCAGCGGAGACTTTGACCATGAGGATTCGCACTGGCAGTTCATTGAGACAAAGCCGTTCTTCGAGTGCGAATACGCCCATGCCATGGGTGTGGGTCCCGGCGGTTTGGAGGACTATTGGCAGCTCTTCTATAAGTATGACAATCTCTGCGGCGGTTGTATCTGGGAGTTCGTTGACCACTCCGTGGACCATGGTCCCAAGGCAAAGACCCGCTGGACTTACGGCGGCGACAACATCGAACCTGATGTGATGTCCTCTTGGCAGATTGCCAAGACCATCTCTGACGGCAATTTCTGCGTGGACGGTCTGTTTTACCCCGACCGTACACCGCACACGGGCGCAAAGCTTATGAAGAATGTCTACCGCCCCATTCGTGCCGCGCTGAAAGGCAAATCCACCATCAGTTTCACAAACACCAACCGCTTTATCTCCGCCGAGGGCATCACCGCAAAATGGGTATTGCTCGAAAACGGTACTGAGATTCTTTCCGGCGAGGTGCCCCTCTCCGCCGCCCCAGATAAGAGTGAGGATGTCAAGCTCCCGCTCCCCAAGCGCAAACACAACGCAGACTACCTTATCACAGTCAACTATATCGGGCAAGACAGCGAAGAAATCGCATTTGAGCAGCTGACTGTCCAAGAGGGTTGGCTTCCTGTTGCCGCGACAGAAAGCGGCAGTTTCCAAACCTACATTAAGAACCAGTACGGGATAACAGTCAAAGCAGGCAAAGCAGAGATTGTTATCAAGAAAGACACCGGTGCCATCTCTTCCTATAACGTAACAGGCAAAAAGATTCTTCGCGACCGTCTGCCTTTGGTGCTGAACTTTGTCCGTGCCGCATTGGATAACGACAACTCTATCCGTGCAAACTTCCGCAAACTGGGTCTGGATGAGCTGACAACCGCTTGCACCAGCTTCAATGCTTGGCGCGACGAGAGTGTCATTATCGCAGAGTGTCTCTATGAACTCACCGTCCGCGGTGAGGTTTGGTGGACAGCGAAGGCTTCGTACCGTATCTTAACCGACGGTACGGTCTTCTGCACTTTCACACTGGAACCCACCGACAAACGCCCCTCCGAGGCGGAATTATACCGCTTCGGCATCTACGGCGGCATTGCGAAGAATTTTGACAACATCCGTTACTATGGTCTGGGTCCTGCAGAGAACCTTCCCGATATGACGCAAGTTGCCGCCGTTGGGATATACAAGACGACAGCCGCAGCACAGCACGAACCGTATATAAAGCCGCAGGACAACTCCAACCATGGTGCCGTGCGCTGGGTGGAGTTTACGGACGCCGACGGCATCGGATTGCAGATAAGTGCGCCCGGCTTCCGCGAGGACGAAAGCGGCACACCCTCCCTTCTGTCGTTCTCTGTCCACAAGTACCCGCAGGAGCTTTTGAAGGCGGCCAAGCATCGCGAGGACATCAAAGACGATAGGATTACCTATTTCTCATTGGATGGATATGTCCGCGCCTCCGGCAGTGAGAGCTGCGGTCATCCGCCTTACAAGCCCTACCGCATCAACTTTGGGGAAAAGCTCACTTGGGGTTTCACCATCCGACCCGTTTGCTAAGCAAAACAACGCAGCAACAGATGAAACAAAGGCAGTCCCGGTCGGCTGCCTTTGTCGGTATGAAGGGCGGGACGCTACACGTCCACGCGCAGAAAGCCTTTGATGGTCTTGTTGGTCTCGAGGTTGTAAGAACATTTTTTGACGGCGTTGGATTTGTTGCCCTCGACGGTCTCAAGGATGTGCGTCCACTTGTTGTAGCCAACTACGATGCCGACATGGGAGGCATTGCGGTCCCCGGAACGGCGGTAGAGGAAGTACACCAAATCCCCGCGCACCGGAACGGCTTTGGAGAGTGCATTCTCCCGGGGAATATACTTGCTGCTTTTGGTTCCGTCGCTGTTATACATACCGATGGAGGCACTGGCACTCTTCTCAAGCACATTCTCCGGGATGCCGGCCGCCTCTGCGCATACACTGACGAACACGGCACACCACTCGCCGACGTAGTTCCCATACATAACGCCGTACTTCGTCCAATTGTTGCCGGCCGGAAAGCGGACGGATGCACCGTTATTGATGCGCTTCCCCTCATGATAACCTACTTGCGAGAGGGCAAACTGCACGAAGCGTTCTTTCTTATTCCAGAGGTCGAAGCCGCCCCACATGGGGAGTTGGTTGTCCGGCTGGCAAGCTTTTGCGTAGTCAACAACGCCGCTTGTCACTTTGCCGGCGGAGGGCGGGTCTGCCCCGCCGAAGATGCTCTTGAGCCAATCACCGAAAGGGTCTGCGGATTCATCCGCCGACGCCGGGACAGCAATCCCAATGACCGTCATCCAAACGGACAAGACGAAAGCGGTCAGCCGCCGCCAGAGGGAGGCTTTCGGGGCGCAAGCATCTCCGCTGCATGGCGGAGGCTCCTCTCCATTGCAGATGCGGCTGCGGGGGGGCAGACCGAGGTGGCGTCCGATACTGAGGTTAAGCATTGCATCCTCCTTCCGTGGGGAGCTGTAGGCTCCCCTCACTCTCGCCGACATGGCGATGCCGCGGCAAGCGTCTGCTTACCTTTCCGGCGGGAGACCTATTGCCTCCCTCTTCGATTTAAAATTTTCCTTGACTTTTCCTGCAGCGTGTGGTATAATATCTCGTGACAAACGGGGTGCCTTTATGTTGGGCGGTGCAGTTGTTCCCAACAGGCTGAGAGCGTGTTTTGAGCGCAACCCATTGAACCTGCTCCGGATAATGCCGGCGAAGGGAAATAACTTTTCAAATTTTCGCGCCCGTTTTGTCAGAGAGCCTCTGCTGTCTGTTTCCAAGACGGGCGCGGCCGTTTGCAGTCTTTTATCTACGGGTCGGGCAGGGAGTGAAGCTGCCCTCGCTTTTGCCGACTGCGGAGAGGGGAGTGAGCCTCTCCCGGGGGTTGAGCCATGCACCGCTTGTCCAACCGCGCCTTGCGAACCCGGTTTGGTTCGGTGGCGCATGGCTACCCTTCTTTTGCGTATCCTCTTTGTTGGGGTCGGTGTCTGCTGATCTGCTTTTGCCGCCCTACGCCTATTAGACAAGACTAACGGATAGCAGGTTCCATTTTTTTGCAGATTTCCCGCGCTGCCCATACCTGTCATACAGAAAGGAACACACCATGTCTGCCTCAACCCAACCCGAATGCTCCGTAGCCATCCAAGTCCTGCCCCAAGCAGAGGGGGAGGAGGTCATCCGCATTGTGGATGCCGTGATAGCCCACCTGAAAGCCTCGGGGCTTCCCTGCTACGTAGGTCCCTTTGAGTCCACGGTGGAGGGGGACTTCGACACCTGTATGCGCCTGATACGCGAGGCGCAGGAGATTGTCATCCGCGAAGGCGCACCCTCTGTAAGCAGCTATGTCAAAATTTTCTGGAACCCCACGCAAGGCGTGTGGTCCATAGACAAGAAAGTGGCGAAACACCATGCCTAAGAGCCGCCGCCTACTACCCCTCCTGCCCATAGCCGCTTTGCTGTTGATTTGGCAGGGTGTCTGTGCTTTCGGATGGGTGCCGGCATTCATGCTTCCTTCGCCGCTCAAGGTCGGGCGTGCATTTGTCACGGATTTCCCGCTGCTCATGCGGCATATGCTTGTGTCCTTGGAGGAAGCTTTCATCGGCTTGGGACTCAGTATAGCGGCGGCTGTGTTACTGGCTGTGGTCCTTGACCGTTTTTCCATTCTGCGGCAGATGTGTATGCCCCTTGTTGTCCTCACGCAGACGGTGCCGACCATAGCTATAGCTCCGCTGTTGGTTTTGTGGCTGGGCTATGGGGTGCTGCCGAAGATAGCGCTGATCTTCATTACTTGCTTCTTCCCGCTGTGCTTGGCACTCTTGGGTGGGTTGCAGGCGGTAGATGCCGATTACATCCGCCTCTACCGCACCATGGGCGCCACGAACGGGCAGATTCTCCGTCATGTAAAGCTCCCGGCCTCCTTAGACAGCTTCTTCTCCGGTCTGCGCATTTCCGTGAGCTATGCCGTAGTCGGTGCGGTCATCGCCGAGTGGCTGGGCGGCGAGGCAGGTCTGGGTGTCTACATGACCCGCGTCCGCAAGGGCTATGCCTACGATAAGATGTTCTCCGTCATTCTGCTTATCTCTCTGTTGTCCGTTCTCCTCATCAAGTGTACGGATTTGCTGCAGCGCAAGGCGATGCCCTACAAAGCGCACAGCAAACAATGAGCAATGAAGAGGGAATCGGTTTAGAACCGGCGAACGGCAATTCTTACACGCAAATGCGTATGGCATACATATATACATCGAAGAACGAAAGGAACGCATCCCAATGAAAAAAACGTCTGTATATGCTGTTATTCTCACAATTGTTCTGCTCCTCGGCATTACCTCTTGCGGTACCGAAGGGGAGAAAGCAGACAGCGGCAGCTCCACGGAAAAAATCACTTTTGTCTTGGACTGGACACCCAACACCAACCACACCGGGCTGTATGTCGCAGAGGCGAAGGGATACTTTGCACAGGCCGGGCTGGAGGTGAGCATCGTTCAACCGCCGGAGAGCGGTGCCCCTGCCCTTGTGGCTGCAGGTAAAGCGGACTTCGGCATTGACGCGCAGGATATGCTCGCCGCTGCGTGGAGTTCGGACGAACCGCTGCCTGTCACGGCCGTAGCGGCGGTCGTAAGTCACAACACCAGCGGTATCATCGCCCCGGCAAGCGCAAATATCCGGTCGTTCAAGGACTTGGAGGGCAAACGCTATGCCTCATGGGATCTTCCGGCGGAGCTGGCTGTCATCCGGCAGGTCATGGAGAACCAAGGCGGCGACTTCGATAAGCTCATCCGTATCCCGAACACCGTGACTGATGTCCTCGCCGCCATACAGACCGACATTGATGCCGTCTGGATTTATGAGGGCTGGGATGGTGTCGCGGCGCAAGTCGCCGGTGTGCCCTATACGTACCTCTCTTTCGCAGAGGCGGAACCGAAACTGGATTGCTATACGCCGGTAGTCATTGCCAACAACGCCTACTTGGCGGAGCATCCGGAAACAGCAAAGATGTTTCTCCAAGCCGTCGGCAAAGGCTATACCTATGCCGCAGAAAATCCGCAGGAGTCGGCCGCCATCCTCCTCGAAGCCGCCCCTGAGTTGGGTAAAGAACTCGTGGAAGCCTCGCAAGTCTATATGTCCAAAGCCTATATTGCCGATGCGCCGTACTGGGGGTACATCGATGAAAGCCGCTGGAATGCGTTCTTTGATTGGATGTATGACAATCAACTCATTGATAAAGAACTCGGTGCGGAATACTTCTCGAATGCGTATTTAGGCTGATTTTCTATACAACACACAGCCGCCCCTCTGTGCCAATTCTCACAATCTGCGGTTAATTCTCACAGGGAGGTTGACATCTGTTTCGGAATGTGGTATAATGCCGGAGTTGCCAAATCTCATATTATTCTATCAAAGGAGTTCCCAAAATGAAGACATCATTGAAGCGCATTCTGTCCGTATTGTTGAGTGTACTATTGGTCTTTAGTGTAATAAGTACCGGAATTGTTTCTGCGAATGCGGAGTATAGTGAACCGCCAGACGGCATTACAATCGGTTTCAGCAACTGGAAGGAATTCAAAGCTTTCTTGCAGTCGGAATGGTCAGCGATTCCGTTTCCGATGCCTTTAGTGAGCCTATTCTATTCCTTTCTCGTTCCTAAGGTATCCTTGGGGACGAACGAAGCAACTTTTGGACTGGAAGCCTTTCGGCACCTCATGAGCCTTTCCGATGCAGACGGGGAACAACTCTTTATTGCCCTGAAAGCAATTGACGACAACCCCGCTATAGAAACAGAATCAGAAGAGGCTTTTCAGCTCGCTATTGAAGCGCTGCATAGCTATACGCATTGCCCGGGGGCTTGGTATCACTTGGTGGAGTTCTTCCTATTCTTCGGCTGGATTTGGTTTTGGTTTGTATAAATCACGCCCGGCAATGCATCGCGGCGGCGGTTCGCGAACCGCCGCCTCGCTTCGCGAAGCGCCTACCCCACCGCCGCTACCTCAAAGATAAACAGCACCGAGGATGCCGCACCTTCCGGCACATCGGTAAAAATCCGATAGGAGGCACCCAAGCGAAGCCACTCCGTAAGGCGCGCAACCAAACCGGGGGCATCTCCCAGAAGCTCGGTGAGGGTGTCTGCATCGGTTTGCTTCAGGGAGAAGTTCATCTCCGGCATGGCAGCTATGGCTTTGAGGAGCTGGTCATATTTCGATAGACTGCTATTGAGGTTGGCGAGGGTCTTGAGTGTCTGCGGGAGGTTCTCCACGGCTTTACGCATTTCCGGCTTGTCGAGTTCTGTCATTAGCTCTGTCAGGAAAGGCGCGGCGGCTTCCAAAGCGGAGAACAGCGAGGCCATGTCCGGGTAAAGGGCTTTGACTACAGGGTTACCGACCGCTTCCAGCAGCTTTGCGGTTTTGTCGGCATCCAACTGCGCCAAGAGATCTCCGAGTGCCTGTGCGTTCTCGGCAGTGAGGTGCTTCCCGGCGGCGGTTAAGAGGGCTCTGTTGCTCTCCCAAAGGGAAATTGCTTGCCTCATGGTGGACAGCATCCCGGTGAATTGGGATGGGTCCGCCAAGAGTTTTAAAAGGGTGCCGTCTTTATTCAGGGCTTCCAACGGTTTTTGCAGGCTCTGCAGCAAGCCGGTTATGCCATTCAGACTGCCGTCCGCGCTGGCTCCCCCGCTTGTGCCGCTCAGAGCCGCCAAAGGCAGACCTGCCATCATAATACCGCCCATACGAAAATCAGTCACCTGGGCGGTAATGGTAACACTCTCCGCAAGGGGAAGGGAAACGGTGCTTTCGTCCGAAATATCCGCAGCGTTTATACCAAGGCTCTGTGCAAGTCCGGGAATGCCGAAGAACAGCCCAATCTCCCGGCTGCCGTCGCTGATGAGTGTTCCTGTGTCCAGAGAAACTTGGGAGAAGACCTCATGCGGGAAAGTGAGCGTCCCGACAGCCAGAATCGGCGGGGAGAGCAGCGTACTCTCGCCGTCAAGCTCCAATTTGCGGCGGTCCGTATTCTCCATTTGAATTTCCATACGCAGGCTGCCGCTTTTACCGGCAAGGTCCTGCGGTGTGATTTCTTCGCCGTCTAAAGTGTATTGGATATGGAACGCCAACGGCAAGGCTTTCTGCGTCGTGCCGCTGTAATACAGATCTGTTTCGTCCATATGCCACACAAGGGCATCGCCCTCCGGAAGGGGTATATGGTTGCCTTTCATGTCCGTGATGTCGGTGAGAGAACTCACGTCCTCCACGCGCACTCCGGCTTTGTCCGTATGGAGCCAATCGGTGACAAGGGAGTCCGCCAATGCACCGTCCGCACCTAAGTGCGCATAGACGGTTTCCGTTTTGGTGAGTTGACCGGGCGGATCGGTAAACGCCTGCAGCTGAGGGATCGTTGTCGGTGCAGTCGTTTCAGCTTCCTGCGTTGCCTCTGTGCCGGCGCTGCAAGCGTTCAAGAGGAGGCTGAGCATAAGAAGCAGGAGGCAGCAGTTCCTCTTTCGCTTCGTTGTCCTAAACACCATGATGCATCCCCTCCGCTTTCTTGCTTCTTGCCTCATGCCTCTTGCCTCTTGTATCCCAGTTGCGCGTGGTCTTGCGTATGAGCGGGTCAAAGAAACGCAGAAGCGGGGCGAGCAGACCGATTATAACAATACCGCTGACAATCGCACCCCGCGCCAGCAGTACGCAAAGCGATTGTATGATGGGAATATCGCTGATGACATACACGCCGACGGTTGCGACAAAGAATACCATACAGCTTTGCATGATGGAACGGCAAGAGGCATTGGCGGCTTTCCGGACAGCGTCATCCGCTTTCAGGTTGTGCCGCAGTTCTTCCCGATAGCGCGTAGTGAGGAGTATGGCATAGTCCACGGTGGCGCCGAGTTGTATACAACTGATGACGGTGGGTGCGATAAAAGGAATCTCCGAGCCCGTGAGGCGGGAGATGGCCAAGTTGATGAATATCGCCAGTTCGATAATCCCCACCAATAGCACAGGCAGTGTAAGGGATTGGAACAAAATGGAAATCAACACAAAGATAGCCGCTATGGAGATGAACGCCGTCACCTGAAAGTCCGTGTCGGCTGTTTCAATGAGGTCTTTGTAGAGTACCCCCTCGCCCGTCACCATGCCGCCGGGGTCGGCGGAATATACGAGCTCCTGCAGTGTTTTTATCTGCGTGTTCACCTCCTCTGTAGCGGAGGCGTAGGAACTGTTGACGAGCATGAGTTGTTTGCCTTCCTTTTGCGTAATGCCTTGCAGCGGCTCCGGAATCATCGATTGCGGGAAAGCCGGACCGGCAAAGGAATACAGCGACAGCACAGACGTAATACCTTCTACCTCCTGTATATCTTTTGCAAGCGCGGCGAGCGTTGCCGGCGGCAGTGCGTCATCCACGATGATAAAGTGCGTCGTCGCCATGTGAAAGTCGGTCTTGAGCTTGGACAGCCCCACAACCGACGGAAAGTCCGCCGGGAGCATCCGGTCCATGCTGTAATACTTTTCTGTATTCGCCTGCAGAATATAAGCGGGAATAAAGAGTATAAAAAACACAACCGTCAGCACTTTCCTGCGCTTCAGCAAGAACGTATTAAGCTTATCAAAGTGCGGCAGGCAGGGCTTGTGGCTGTAGCGTTCCAAGTGTTTCCCAAAAAGAAGAATCAGTGCCGGCAGGACAGTAACAACGGTAAGGACACCCAGCGCCACACCTTTGGCCATCACAAAACCTATATCAAAGCCAAGGGTCAGCTGCATAAAGCACAGCGCCAAGAAACCGAAGAGCGTGGTCAGCGAACTCCCCGCCAAGGCTGTGAATGTGGTGGCGATAGCCTTTGCCATGGCTTCCCGGCGGTCGGTGCTGTACCCGAGTTCCTCTTTGTAGCGATCCAAGAGGATAATGGAGTAATCAATGGTGACAGCCAATTGCAATATGGCGGACACACTCTGCGTCAGGAAAGAAATCTCCCCTAGGAAGAGATTCGTTCCCATATTATACAGCACCGCTGCAGAAAGTGCCAACAGCAGCAGGAAAGGTGTGAGCCAAGAGTCCATCGCCAAGAGCATCACCGCCAAGGCAAGGGCAACGGCTACAGCCATATATATCGGCACCTGCGGCAGGATGGAGCTTTTCATATCCGCGAGCATGGCGGACATCCCGCTGAGGTAGGACTTCGCATTCAAGAGTTTACGGATAGCGGCGATGGACTCCATCGTGTCTTCAGAGGCCGCGGTACCGTCGTGGCGGATGAGCATCAGCGTTGCGGAACCGTCAGCGCTATAGAGAATGCTTTTGACAGCCTCCGGCAGGTACGCCGTCGGAAAGCCTAAGTCTATGATACTGTCCGACCAAATAACGTCCTTCACGCCGGGGGCGGTGCGGATTTGCGCTTTGAGCGCCTGCATATCTTTCGGTGACAAATCCTCAAGAATCAGTATAGAGCTTGCCGCAACACCGAAAGTCTGATCCAGCACCTCCTCCCCCTGCACGGAATTCAACTCGGCAGGCAGATAGGAGAGCAGGTCATAGTTCACTCCGGTGCGCATATATCCCCATACACAAGGGATTAGTAACAGCAGCGCAACGATAGCTACTGTCTTGGGGTGCTTCGCAATTAAGGAGGCTGTTTTGATAAGCAAATGGGCGCTCCTCCTTTTCATTCAAAGGGCAAGCAAATACGTCCGTATAACTGTACTAGATTCTGAATATGCGTTCTGCGTTTGCGTGGTAGAGTTTTTTCAGCGTGTCCTCCGGCAGATGCAGGGCGCGCAGCCGCTGCAGTTCCTCAGCGGCATCCCACATCGGGAAGTCCGTGGCGAACAGCACACGGTCGGCACCGAAGCCGTTGACGAGTGCGGCGGCCGTTTCCGGCTCTATTTCCGTCAGGGAAGAGGAGGTGTCTACCACGCAGTTCGGGTATTCTCCGAGCCAATCCAAGGTTCTGTGCCACTCACGCCAACCGCCGAAGTGCGCGGCAATGAGTGTCAAGTCGGGTACCGCTTTGCAGATATTTGCCATGCGGTTTGGAGAGGAGTAAGGTTTGCGGGGGTCGCCGGCATGGATGAGCAGCGGTAACCCGGTGGCGGCGATGCGTCGGTAGACTTCCAGCATCGCGGGACTGTCCGCCTCGAACTCCTGGAAGTCCGGGTGGAGCTTGAAGCCGCGGAAGCCGCGGGTGACAGCGTCGTCAATGTCTGCTTGCGGGTTGTCTGATGCCGGGTGCAAGGCGCCCAGACCGATGAACTCCGGGTGCGCGGCGCACTCTGCGGAGAGGAAGCGGTTTACAGCGGCAATCTGTGCCGGCGTGGTCGCCACGGAACAGACCACAAACCGAGAAATGCCAGCGGCTCTGCCTTCCTCCAATAGTATATCCACAGACCCGACATAGCTCATAGGCAGGTCATAAAAAGCATGGACGGCCGCAGTAGCCTTTGCGGCAATCTTTGCGGGATAGATATGCGTATGCGCATCAATGATATACGGCTTTGGGGTACTCGGCATGGGGTGAACCCTTTCTGTCTGTTTTTGTTACCATAAGTATACCATAATCCGGAAAAAGAAGCAAGGGTAAAACGGGATATTAACAAAAATGTGATATTTACAATAATACAAATCTTACAATAATGTAAAATACATTGATATGATAATAAACATAATATTATTAATAAAGAAATATTATATTTCTTATAATATGATTATTATTATAATGTGATTACTATTATAATATGATTTTTACAACAACGGGATGTTTTTCAAAAAAACCTTGACTTTACTATGCGAAAAGAGTATAATTTTTATGACAAAAGGCAAGCTCTGTTTTCCGGGTACAACGGCGTACAAAGGAGGCTCGTGTTCCCCCCATGTGCGCCCATTATAATAATATTGGAGGAATCCCGATGAAAGCCAAGCGTATCCTTTCCATCCTCTGCGCCGCCGCGATGCTCTTTGCGTTCGCGTCCTGCGGTGAAAGCACCGCAACCGACACCCCCGACGCCGCCCCTATCAGCAGCCCCGCCGATTTCGAGGGACGCAAAATCTCCGTCCAGACCGCCACCACCGCCTCCGACAGCCTCGATGAGATGATTGCCGCCGGTGCCACCATCGATGTCTATCCGTATGAGAAAGTCACGCAGTGTTTTGACGACCTCAAACTCGGCCGCGTGGATGCCGTTTATGTGGACAGCGTTGTATCTGCTTACTACATCAAAGACAGTGCCGACTTCGTGCGCACTTGGCTCTCTGATGTGCCGGAGCCGATGGGTATCTGCCTTGCCAAGGGCAGCGAAGACCTTGCCGCAGCCATCGAAGCCGCGTTGGATGCCCTAAACTTCAGCGGGCAGATGAACCAAATCGCCGTGGATAACTTCGGCGACGACTTCACCGCCGACCTGCGTACACCGACCGAAGCCCCGGCAATCCCGACCGAGTTCAAGACCATGAAAGACGGCGTCCTTACCGTAGGCATGGAAGTCGGCTACCCGCCCATGGAATACACCACGGACGACGGTGCGGAATACATCGGCTTTGATGTGGATGTCGCTAAGGCTCTCGCTGAGCTGCTCGGCCTGGAAGTCGAGTTTGTCAACACCTCTTGGGACGGCATCTTCGCCGGGCTTGAGAAAGGGCAGTATGACTGCATCATCTCCGCCGTTTCCATCACGCCGGAGCGCCAAGAGAAGTACATCCTCACGGAGCCCTATGTCGCCAACCAACTCTGCATTGTTACCGCTGCCTAAAGCAGCTGCTTGTTAAAACTGCTGCGGAGGCAGTTGCAAGGACTGCCTCCGCTGCGTAATTGAATCGATATGGGGGATTGAGATGCGCGAATCCTTGGAGCAAATCATCGGCTGGCTACCGGAGCTTCTGAAAGCCTCCGGCATCACGCTGGAACTGACGGCAACATCCGTCTGCGCAGCACTGGTGCTGAGCGTGTTCCTTGCCTTAGGGAAGATAGCCCGCGTTCACCGCGACACCGGCCGCCCGGTCATAGACTTTTTCGGCCGTGCCCTGACCGGTACCATCCGTGCAGTATCCTCGGCGTATGTGTTTTTCTTCCGCGGCACACCGCTCCTGATGCAGCTTTTCTTTATCTACTACACACTGCCGTCATTGGTGCCGGCATTCACCATCCGGAGCCGATTCTTTGCGGCGTTCTTGGCATTCACGCTCAACGTCGCCGCTTACCTGGCGGAGATTATCCGGGCGGCGATTCAGTCTATCCCCAAAGGGCAACTGGAGGCCTCCCATGCCCTGGGACTCTCCTACGGGCAGACCATGCGCATGATAGTTATCCCGCAGGCTTACCGGCGCATGATCCCCCCTGTCTGCAACGAGTTCGTTATGGTACTCAAGGATACCTCCCTTGTGTCTATCATCGCCCTCACGGATCTCACGTTCAAAACGAAGATGATAGCCTCCAACAAGGCGAGTGCCATGGTCTATATCCCCGCGATGATTATCTACCTAATTATGACGGCATTCTTTACGGTCGTATTCAACCGTCTGGAAAAACGCCTGGCCAAGAAAGACTGAGAAAGGAGGGTCTGCCCTATGTCTATCATCCGCACGGAGAAAGTCAACAAATACTATGGTTCCCTCCACGTCCTGCGGGACATCGATTTCTCGGTAGAGCAGGGGGAGGTTATCTGCATCATCGGTCCGTCCGGTGCAGGGAAGTCTACCCTCTTGCGCGCCCTCAATGGCTTGGAAGACATCCATGACGGCAAAATCTTTATTGACGACAGTCTTTTTCTCCACCGGGAAAAAGGCCGCACGGTCAGCGTAGTAGATACAACGACTTACAAGAATCTCCTATTAGAGATGGGAATGGTCTTTCAGTCTTTCAACCTCTTTCCGCACAAGACGGTACTGGAGAACCTGATGCTGGCTCCCATCAATGTGAAGAACATATCCAAAGCCGAGGCGGAAGCCAAAGCCCGTGACCTGCTCGCTAAAGTCGGACTATCCGAAAAGGCAGATGCCTACCCCGGCAAGCTCTCCGGCGGGCAGCAGCAGCGTGTTGCCATTGCCCGCGCCTTGGCCATGGAGCCGCGCGTCATGCTCTTCGATGAGCCGACCTCCGCCCTCGACCCGGAGTTGGTCGGGGAAGTTTTGGCCGTTATGAAGGACTTGGCACGCTCCGGCATGACCATGCTGGTCGTCACGCACGAAATGGGTTTCGCCCGCGAAGCCGCCAACCGCGTCATCTTCATGTGCGACGGGCAAATCACGGAGCAGGGACCGCCCAAGCAACTCTTCGAGTCCCCGCAAAATGAGCGGACAAGGCAGTTTCTGTCGAGTATACTTTGAGTTCAAACCGTAAAGGGTGCGCAATGCGCACCCTTATTCTTCTTCCCAGGCAAACCCTGCGCATAACGGACCGCAGTTGGCGGCAATCATACAGCCTATCGGCGCGGCATGGAGCGTCTGCAAATCCAGTAGGGAGTCTCGCACAGCGTTCTCCAGGGCAGAAAAAATCTCGTCCGGCAGGTCAGGTGTGCGCACAAGCATGGCGAATTCATTGTTCATGCGCGGGGCGCAGTCCGCCACAACATCATCAATCCACGCCAGTTGGGTGTTGAGGACGGTGCCGCGGTACTTTTTGGCCTGCTGCATAACGCCGGCCACAGGGTCGGAGGTAACCCCGGGCCGGATTTTGAGTGCATTGGCACCCAAGCGCACCACCGCCGGAAACCGCCCCCCGGCGGCAAGGTAATCCAGCGTATGCACGATGGCGGAGAAGTGTATCTTGTACTTATACGCCTCCAGGGTATCGGCGATACTTTGCGCGGGTTTGCAGCTGTCCCGCAAGAGGGCGGCGCGGCGGCACAGTAGGGCTATCCCCGCACTGATGTGCCTGGAATCCACAATGAACACTTTCCCGGGGAACTCCTCCGCCGCAATCATGGCATTGCGGTAGCAGGAGGAGTAGAGGGAGGATAGGGCGATATGCACTACCGTACCGCCATCCTCCGTCAAGCTTTGGAACACTTCCAGGTACTCCCCCACCGGGATGGCGCTTGTCTTCGGAAACACGCCCAGTTCCTTCTGGGTTTGGAATATGTCCTCCGGGGTGATTTCCAGCATATCCTTGCGCGATTCGCCATTGAGGTTGATGTAGAGCGGTATGGTTTTCACACCGAAAGCTGCCTCCAGGGAAGGCATGAGGTCGGCGGCAGAGTCTGCCGTGAGCAAGACTTTTTCTGACATAATTTCCTCCAAGTTTTGCGGCTTGTCCGGCGCTTCACCGGCTGCCGTATTCATATTGTATCCAAAAACAGCAATAGTGCTCGGATACTTTCGCGGGAAACTCTTTTTTCAGCTCTGATTGCTGACATCTTTTGGTTGCTGTACTTGTTCAATTATAAACTATTCTTTTCCGGAATGCAAGGGAAATAATAAATTTTACAATTGAATCCGCGCTGTACCCAAACTGAAACAAAAGCTTGCTTTTTATTGCAATTTGTAGTATAATAAGGAAGCGGAATACGCTGAAATTATTTCGGGCGCAGGAAGCTGATTCTAAGTGAAGGCGAATGAAGTGCTGTGTCGATTCTGACAGCTGAAGTGAAACGGGATAAGACTTTTTTGGCGTTTTTGCGTTCTTTCCTCGGGAATGAGGGAGGGATTGGACTTTGTTTTGCCTTGGGCGCGGTTGTTGTTTTCCTGAAAGCGGAAGTGCAGGGAATGTTTGTCTTTGTCGGGCTGTTTTCCGTTGTGATTGCGCTGTGTGCGGATTTGCTCGCGTCCCTGCCGGCGTTTTTATTTGCGGCGATGTTCTTGATTAAGTGCACCGACTCTTACAGTACGTTCATCCCCTACTGGTGGATGGTGTTCTTCCCGGCGGCGGGGATACTGTTCCACTTCATTGCCTACCGCCCCAACCCGAAGAAAAACAATTTGCCTCCTTTCCGACTCACGCGCGGGGAGATGTTCGCTCCCATCTTAGCCGCCTCCATCGCCATTACCGCCGGGGGCTTGGGAACCATCACGGCAAAGGAGTATTTCGGGGGCGCATCGCTGTACCACATGGTCATGTTAGGCTTCGGTATGCTCGCCGCCTATATCCTTTTCATGAACTACATACCCGCAAGCGCCGGGCAGAAACTCCGGCGGTATTTGCCGCACCTGATGGCGGCGCTGGGGCTGTTTGCCTGCCTGATGGTTTTCCATCACTACCTCACGCACTTTTCGACCGTCCTCAAGACGGGAACTGTCCTCCAGTTCCAGTGGCGCAACAATGTCTCCACCTTTCTGATGCTCTCTATCCCCTTTCCTTTTTATTTGGCGCTCAAAAAGCCCGGCTGGACGGTGGCGGGGCTTGCTATGTTTTTTGCACTTCTCCTTTCAGGCTCCCGCGGGGCGCTTATCTTCGGTACCATCGAATTCCTGATGTGCGTAGCGGTGCTGTTTACCATTGACCGCCGCCGCCGTGTGCCTTACCTGATTGTCGGCGGTCTGATGGTTGTTGCGGCTGCCGTGTTCGCACAGGACTTGTTCGGCTTTCTCGGGTCTACGGTGAACCGCTTGATTACCATTACCGACCAAGAGGTGCGCATGCGCTTGTATGAGCGCGCGCTGACGGACTTTTTCCATCACCCCATCTTCGGCACGGGGATTGGTTACATGGGGAACCGCGATGTGCACCCCTCCAAGGCATTCAGTCTCTGCTGGTACCACTGCGAACCGCTGCAGATTCTCGGCTCCCTGGGGCTGGTGGGGGTCGGGGCATTTGTGTGGCAGCTCATCGCTCGGTGCATTACGTTCCTGAAGAAGCGTTCGGCTTTCCACATCACGCTGTTCATATCCTATGTCGGCGTGGAGATGATGAGCTTGGTAAACCCGGGCGTGTTCGCCCCCCTGCCGTATCTCCTGCTGGTCACGCTCTTCCTTGCGGCGGCGGAGAAATCTCGAGTGGCTGAGGCGGAAGAGACTGCCGCTGCTGCTGCGGTCAGTACGGACAGTGCCGATCCAGAACCTTTGCAGATACAGACCCCAACGCGATGACTGTCTTTTTGTCTCTCGAATTGTGCATTCTGACGAAGAAGCAGTGTTATTACTGCTGAACAATCGTGAATGTGACGAAAACATAGCTCCCAAACCCTACTGTAACGCATATTCGCAAGCGCTAATTGCAGCTTACTTCTAAACAAGCCATCTTTGGCATATACTCCCATGAGAAATATACGGGGGGTCTATTATGCTGAAGTCTATGTTTCAAGCCGTTCATCCGGGCATGAAGAAGTGCGCCGCCTTGCTGCTGGCGCTGTTTTCCCTTGTGGCGTTTCTGCTGCCTGCGGCGAATCCCGCTGTCGACGGACGTGAGGGTTCCGCCCTGCCCGTGCAGTCCAAGCAAAAGGTCGAAGAGACCGAAAAACCGAATCTGCCCGTACAGGTGGATGCTAAAGCCGTGACGCTCATTGATGCGGCCAGCGGGCAAACGCTCCTTAGTTGGAAAGAGAATGAGAAGCTCTACCCGGCGAGCGTGACGAAAATCATGACGCTGCTGCTGGTGGCGGAGGCTCTCGACAGCGGTATGCTCAAGCTGACGGATGAGATTACAGCTTCAACAAGTGCCTCGCAGAAAGGCGGAAGCCAAATCTGGCTCAAAGAAGGGGAGACCATGACCGCGGAGGATCTCATCAAGGCCGCCGCCGTCTATTCTGCCAATGATGCCTGCGCAGCCCTCGCGGAGGCTGTCGCCGGTTCAGAGGAAGCGTTTGTCGCTAAGATGAATGAACGCGCCAAACAGCTAGGTATGACAAATACGACCTTTGAAAACTGTACCGGCCTGGATGACACCAGCGAGAACCACCTAACGACTGCCCGCGACATCGGTATTATGGCAAAAGAACTCCTTAAGCACCCCTCCGTGACGCAATTCTCCAAAATCTGGATGGATTCTCTGCGTGACGGCAAGACTCAGTTGGTTAATACCAATAAGTTGGTGCGCTTCTATGAGGGCGCCACCGGATTGAAGACCGGCACAACTGCGAAAGCCGGCTGCTGCATTGCAGCATCTGCGGAGCGCGGCGGAACCCATCTTATCGCCGTGGTGTTGGGTTCCCCGGACTCCGACTCCCGCTTCGAGACCGCCAAACGCCTCCTCAACTGGGGCTTCGCCAACTATGAATCCGTGCAGCCGGAAATCAAAGATGGCTTCATTCCGCAGGTGCGCGTCTTGGACGGCAAAACCCAGTATATTGCACCTGCCCTGCCGGAAAATTACTCCATCTTGGTTCCCAAGGGCAAAGCCGATACGGTGAAACCCTATGTTGACCTTGCGCTGGATGTGCAAGCCCCTGTGGAAAAAGGGCAGGTTCTCGGGAAAGTCACTTTCAAAGACGGCGACACGGAACTGGGTTCGCTGACTCTCACATCACCGGAGGCTGTGGAGAAAATCACCTACGGTGATATGCTCGTGCGGATTTTCCAATCCCTCGCCGGAGGCAAGAAGTAAGGACAGTGAGCAGTTATTGGTGAATACTTAACAGATAAGCGTTGCTTCGTGCAATGCTTATCTATTATACTTATACCAAATCTACGATTTATCCGTCGGCGGCGTGCCGAATGCACGGCGCGGCGTATCCGCTTGCCCCGTAGCTTGCGGTTGGGCCGGTGGCCGCTCTATCTTTCCGTAGCGAGGGATGCTCTTAACCGCACCGGATTCGCTCTCCGGGCGGGCGGCGGGCGTCGTAGGTGCCGGGGACTGCTTCGCTGTCCGGGACGGCGTTGCCGTCGGCTTCTGTGACCGTTGCCCGGTCTGTTGCGGACCGTTTGCACGGCGGACCTCTGTCTGGGGCTTGGGTTGCGCTTTTTCCTGCGTTTGCGCTTTCGGAGCCTTAGAGGGCTTCGGTTGCGGAGCTTTCGGCTGCTTGGGTTCTTGAGGCTGTTTGCCTTGTTTTGGTTCTTGCGGCGGCGGCGGAGTCTGTTTTGCTGTGCCTTGTACCTCCGTCTTTTGCCCTTGCTGCCGCTTTTGCTGGGACTTGCCCTTCGGTTTCGGTTTTGGTGCGGCTGTGGGTGTGTCTGTCGGCTGTACTGTGGGGGGCTGGGCTGCCGCGGCAGTCGGGGTTGGAGCAACAGGCGGTGCGGGCGGCTTTGCCGGCGCAGGCGGCGTTGTGCCGATCGTCGCACTCCCCGACCCGGCATTCCCTGCGCGGCGATCCCATTTGTTCTGCTTCGGGGGACGCTTTCCTTCCGCAGGCGGTTCGCCTTGCGGGCGGGTGAGGCGGCTCTCTTCCTCGTCGGCTTTTGCGGCGGCTATAATGCGGTCACTCAGGGAGAGCGCAGACGGTGTACGGCGCTGCAACCCCTCGCCCTCTACAAAAAGATAGTACTGTGGGGTGGAGGCCTTTCCCTCCAGCCGGACTGTAATGACATTGGAAACCGCATTTACCTCACTGATGACACCGGGACCATCCGGGGTTTCTATAGTTGTCCCTATCTTCGGCAGGTGCTTATTGGCGTCTTGGTAGGCGGCTTCCTCATACTTCAAGCAGCACATGAGCCGACCGCAGGTGCCGCTGATTTTTGCAGGGTTTAAGGAAAGATACTGCTCCTTGGCCATCTTGATTGACACCGGGTGGAACTCGCCTAAGAATGTGGAGCAACAGAACGGACGCCCGCAGATGCCTAAGCCCCCGATGATTTTTGCCTCGTCACGGTCGCCGATTTGGCGCAGCTCTATGCGTGCTTTCAGGGCACCGGCCAATTCTTTAACCAACTGCCGGAAATCTACCCGAGACTCCGCTGTGAAGTGTATGAGTATTTTCGATTCCTCGAAGGAGCAGACGGCATCCACAAGGTTCATGTTCAGACCTAACTCCGCGACCTTTTGGGCTGCAACGGTCATCGCATCTTTTTCTTTGCGGCGCATCTCGTCTTTGCGGCGCATATCCGCTGTGTTGGCAAAACGCAGCACCGGCTTATGCTCCACATTCTCTGGGGTTTTGACCGGGTGGTCGGCGACTCTGCCAATGGCAGCACCGTTGGCGGTATCCACCACGACCCAATCGCCCGGCTCGGCGTTGATGCCGTTGGCATCGAACGAATACACTCTGCCGCCTTCGCTCAGGCGGACACCAATAATCTCTTGCATGGATAAAGGTTCCTCATCATCTTAGTATAATGGTTACAAATGGTAACAAAAAATGCACCGGTTCAGCTGTTTGTCCCGGCAACGGCCAAGCGCGTAAGAAGAATGTTCTGGTTGGCATTCCGCAGTATGGCTTGCTCCAATGCACGTACAGCTTCGGATTTGCGCAGAAGCGATGCGGCGGCGGATGTGTTGTTTGCGAGAGCGGATTCCAGTATTTTACCGTGGAGAGTCTCCCGGAGGAATTTGAGCACATCCCGCAGTCCCTCCCTGCCCATGGCGGCGAGCGGCGCTGTGGCAGCCAAGCATGCAAACGCGTTTGCTCCGGATTTGCAGTATGCCTCGCAGATATTCGCGGCGAGCATGCGGACGTCTGCCTCCTCGGGGAGCATCTCCCCGCCTGCCTCGGAGAGCGAAAACGCAGGTGCCCGCGACAGTACGGTATCCAATAGTGCCGAGCGCACCGTGCAAGTGAGAATCAGTACCGCATACGGCGGCGGCTCTTCAAGCGTTTTGAGGAGGGCGTTCTGCGCCTGTGCTGTCATGGAATGGGCGTTGTGGACAATATACACCTTACGTCTTGCTTCATTCGGCAGAAGTGCGATGCTGTCCCGAATCTCGCGGACGGCCTCTATGTGGAAGCCGCGTTCCGTCTCCGGTCCAAGTGTGACAAGCAAATCGGGGTGAGTGCCGGCGGCGGTCTTCCGGCAATGGCGGCATTGTCCGCAAGGGATCTCTGCACTTTGAGGCTCGGACGCGGTGCTAACGGCAGGTCCGAAAAGGCTCATTCCGCCGAATAGCTCCGCATCTGCTTCCGGTTCTGTGCTGTCGGCGGTCGCAGGTTCGCAGAGGAGAGCCGCCGCCAAGTCTTTTGCCGCTGCTAAGCGGGAAGCCGCTGTCCCGCCTTCCAGTATCACCGCATGCGGAAAGCGCCCCGACCGCAGGGCGTCAGTCAGAGAAGGTAAGTTGGAAAGTGTTGGAAGATTGACCGTATACTCCATTAGATTTTCCTGAAGTCTGCGACTTCAACCACAAAGACAGTTGCCCCGCCGACGGTGACTTCCACGGGAGCATGCAGGAGGGTTCCCAAGAATGGAGCTTGCCCCACATCCAGGAATTGCTTGCGGACGGAGCAGAACTCACGGAGCACCTGCATGACATCCTCTATGCCGTTGTCCTCCACGCCGATAAGGAGCGTATCGTTTCCGGCGCGCAGAAAACCGCCTGTAGTGGAAAGACGCGTGAACGCAATCCCGCGGCCTGCCAAAGCATCCAACACCGCCGGACAGTCATCGGAGTGGATTACGGCAATCATTAATTTCAAAAGGGCACACCCCCAAATCCTTTAGGATTGCTATTATTATATCACAGATTTTGCGGAAATGCAAGCTTTTGTTGGTGAGGAGGTCAATTCTACCCCCGCTTGACCCAAACCCCTACCTCCGCATACCACTTCATCGTCTCTTCAATCTTGTCGTAATCATATTTCTGTATCTCCGGCGGTAAGCGGTCGAAAGCGACAAGGCAGGGGTGGAGTTTGCGCGCGTTATCACGTTTGGGCGCGTAAAGCCAGCCATCGCGCACTTTGTCCGCGTTCCAGCGGCCGTGCTCGGCGCGGGCGAGTTTCTCCTGCTCGGCCGCTGTCAAATCCGCATAGGTCAAGGCGTTCTCCGGCCGTTCAGCGCTTTGGATAACCGAAAAGCCGCAGCTCTCGAAAACGTAGACTTCATCTGCAACCTGACTGCGGTTGGCAGTCTTATACGTTTCGCGCAAGTTTTCCCAGTCGGCAAGGTTTTCCTCTGCGTTGCGTTGCTGCAGCAGTCGCTTCGAGACGTAGTCTTCGTGGCTTTTCTTGGCAAGCGCGGTGAGCGAATCCCCTTGGATGAGGGATTCTGTCGGTGTATGCCGGAAAGCGGCGAGGCTCTCCGGTTCGTCCGGCAGGGTGAACACAAACTTGCGCAATACCGGATTGTCTAACCGGATAAGCTCCGCCTGCGCGGCAGGGTGCGTGCAGATGACCTCCGTGCCGTTGAGGGCGGCAATCTTAATCTTCTGCAAGGCTTCGCCGCCGGCATCTTTGATGATGATAAGTTCACCGGGTTGCGGGTTCTCCGCCAACTGATAGACGCAATCGGCGATGTCGTTCTCCGAATCTGTGAGCTTCAGAATCTCGCGCTCGTAAGCGCGGCGCAGGGGCTTGTTCTCGTCCGCATGATGCGCGCGGAAGAAGAGGAGACCGTCCAAGAATGCCTCCAACGCCGCGTGCTCTTCACCGAGCGCCAATTGCAGATGCCCCAATATAAAGTATATATCCGGCTCGTTGATGTGTGCTGCCAAGTGCGCTTTGGCACGTTTGGCTGCTGCGCGGAAAGTCAGTTGGTTGCCTTTCAAGGAGCCGTCAATCAGCTCAGCCGCGGCGTAAGGGTTGCTGCTGTCCATGGCGAGGACGCGCTCATAGTACACTGCCTTACCGGTAAACCGGCCGGCTGACAGGAGCAAGGAGATGAGCTGCCGCTTTTGCTTCTGCCATTTGGCGGTGTTGTCTTGTTCATACTTGGAATAAGCATCGAGCGCTTGCTTAACGAACTTGGCACCTTTGAGACGATTCTCCTCGGAAGCGCACAGGGCAATACCGTACTCGAAGAGCCAATCGGGATTCTCCTTGGCATCATAGGCTTTCAGCTCGGACAGAATCTCCTCGAATGCGCAGAGCGAGCGCAAGAGCCTCGCTATCTTGAGGGAATTCTCCAACCGCGCGTTCGGGTCGCTCACATCGCTGTTGATGGCGCGGAGGATGGCGATGTCTGCCTCAATCGTGCCGGTGGGGCGGTATGTCGTCTGGTTCAGGCTGAAGAAGTCGAAGCCGCTGACGAATTCGTCCAACAGGATGTCGGCATTGTCGAGTTGCGCGGCGATGCGGGCTGCGCCGCGCTCGTGGTCTTTGGTCGGCGTGATGGCGGATTTGTACATCCGGTCATGGAGTGTGTCGGCGTTGATGTGCTGCGCGAAAGTGCGCACCTGAATCTCCGCTTTGCGCCCGTCTGCAATAACCACAAAATGCTGGGAGCGATAGCCAAACTCCGCCGAACCCAACCGCGCCCCGGCATCCTCGCTGTTGGGCCAGTCGATTTCGTAGGTTTCCTTTATATAGGCGCAAACATCGTCCACCTGCCGCAGGGTCTGCACAATGACACGCACCCCGCAGAGGTCGGTCATCATCTCGAAGTGTTTTGTGCCGTATTTCTTGGCTTTGCGGACGCATTTTTCCGTGAAGCTGTCGAGGTTCTTGGCGCGGCTTTGCACAATCGCACCGGGGCAGATATCATGGATTTCCCTTTGCAGGTTCTCCTGCAAGTCGGCGGCCAGTTGGATGTAGTCCGGCCGCAAGAGCGCATACAGGCGGCGGTGGAGGAGAAACTTGTACGGTGCCTCGCTGAAATCGATGTCCGCGCGCTCCGCTTTCAGCTTTTGGATGCCTAGTAGGTAAGCTGTAGCCTTGGCGTACTTGGCATAGCGGGCTTCATCCGCAGGCGTGGGGTCGGGCAGGCGCGAGCGGTCGCTGTTATGCGCCAAATCCGCGAGCTTTACCTGTACTGCCAATGGGTAATCGGCAATTCGTCGGAGGTAATCCCAGTAGTTGTCGCCCGGTCTGCGTTCCAGCACTTGCACGGTCTCGACAATGGCGGCATGGAAGCCCTCCGTCTTCAGCATGGCGGCACTGATGCCGCAGTCTTCCGACACATCATGGAGCAGGGCAACTGCCTTTGCCTCTTCGCCGTCGACCAGCGCGGCCACCGCCAAAGGATGCAAATAATATGGCTGCCCCGCCTTGTCCGTCTGCCCCTCGTGGGCGCGGCGCATGAGGGCTTCGGCTTTTTGGAGGGTGGGGGAAGGTTCCATATTGAACTCCTTAGGATGAGCGATTAGCCATCTCGTTTCAGTCATGTTTTGTTTATATCGAATTGCCGTGCGTCTGAGACAAAAACTGCGGCAGATTCTGAATAATAGCGCGGTCATTATTCTTGAAATTTCGTTTTGCACCGGCTCGGCTGTTATAGTCTTGGCTTAGGTCATCTAACTCTGCATAGGGCACGAGGCAGATATGAAGCCTGCGCTCGAGGTCCTTTCGTTGCGGAAGAAGCTTGTCTACTGTCTCCGGACGGAATCCCGCACAGAAGTGGAACGCATTCCACCGCAGATGCTCTGTTTCGGCAAGCACTTCCGTGAGTTCCTCGGATACCGGCAGAGGTTTAGCGTCTTTGCCGCATTCAATGGCTTCCTCCAAGCTGACCCCGGCGATATGCAAATGGGCTGCGATGAAATCAGCCGAGGCGCGGCTGGATTGCTTGCTGAATTCGTCCAGTTTATCCCACCGAGCTTTGCTCTCTGCGCTGTCGGCCGCATTCGAATATACACCGTTCACCGCCATGGCCATGCGGTCGAGTGCTTCATTGACCACCAACGCTTTTGTGTAGATTCTATCTATCTCGGCATAGGCGGACATGGAGATTGCAACCGGCAACGGCAAATCGCGGCGCAGGAAAGAGGTGGTGATGTCCGCGAGCGCCGCTTTGTCCTTTTCCGCCGTCCCTAAGGCTGCGGCCACGTAGTCCGGTTGCAAGCCGTCCAAGAGCTTGTAGTACTCCGCGTCCGTCACATCGCAGTTGTGGAACTCGATGTCACAGCACATATCCAAGCAGGGATAATGAAACTTAAACTGCGGCTTCAGGCTGTCCGCTCTGCGGTCGATTACGGTTATGCGCGGCCGGCCGCCCACGAATTGACTGTTCCGGATGAGTTGCAGTGCCATCTCCTGCCCCAATTCGGCAAAACCGAGAACCAGCGCGTGCAATCCGCGATTGGCTTTGCCCGCATCGAAAGCCAGGCACTCGTACGGCGGATGCTCGGCAATCGCCTGCCGGGCGGCGAGTTCCTCTGCATGGACCGGTTTAATCTCGACGACCTCTCGCTTCTTCATCTTAGCCTCTAACAGCGGATTGGTTTTGGCCTCCCGGCAAAGATACCCACCGAAAGAGGCGACCTGCGAACGGCAGTCCTCCCCGGCGTCCGGGTCGGTGATAACGACCAGTGACTGCTTGTCCGCTTGAACTTTGCCATCGTCGGTCGCTATGTTGCGGGCGAGCAGAACATTCTCCGGCGTAGCATCCTGCAGAATGTAGATTTTGCCGTATCGTCCAAAAAGGATACGCAGGTTGATGGTAAACTGCTTGGCAACGATTTGCAGCAAACTGTAAGCCGTCAGGAAAACGGCCGCGATGTGAATAAGCCAAAAGAGCAGGGCGAGGGGAGGGGAGAACCAAGGGGCGGTTTCGACCAGGTCAACGTTGTGGTTGGCAAAGAACATACATAAAGAGTTCGAGACACCGCCTGCCAACGCTCCGGCAAAACTGCTCCCTCCCGCCAAAAGACCGGCGGTATAGAAAGCGGCTCCCCCGCAGAACACGGCGGCGATTGCTGCCAATTGCAGCCGCTGTAACTGTTTGATCATCAACACACCCTCAGATGCTTGTCCCAATGCAACAAGAAGCAATGTTTTAATGGATTAAAACAATTATACGCTGCTTCTTGGGAAAAGTCAAGGGGTTTGGGAAATTTAATTCTCATGTTTTTTCTTGATGATGATGATGCTCTTCTCCCGGCTTGCCTGTTCCCGCCATGCCTGTAAGGTGCCGAAATACGGCTCGTCTTGCGCAGACAGCAAGAACGCGCGCTCCGGTTCCGGGTGCGAGTACGCATTGCGCTCGCCTCGAAAGCTTTCCGCGAAGCGGCGGAAATACGCGCCGTTGCCGCCAATGCTCCCCGGCTGCCAATAGGAAAGCTCATAGATGGGTTTTTCTGCGGCGGCAATTTCGCATCCCGTGACCGTTAGATGCTCGGTATGATAGCCGAAACGCCCCGCGCCTTCGTCGTCGTTGAGTTGCACAGCGTGCTTGTTGCCGAAAATTTTGCAGTCCTCCAGTGTCACATGGGGCGTGCAGATGATGCCAATGGCGCCGTTGTTGCCCGTGAAGCGGCAGTCTCTGAATGTGATGCGCCCGGGGTTCGCTTCTAACTGGACACCGTCCCATTTGTTTCCCTCAAACCTCGTATCGATAATTTCGATGTCCTCACAGCCGGTGTCGAGCCACAGTCCGGTGCCGAAATTCTTCGAGAACGAGGAGTCGGAAATCTTTGACCGGCGCAGATTCAAAAACTTCGCCCCGCAGGGGTCATAAAACGTCCAGCCGAACTTCTCGCCCACCCAATTGTTATTTGCAACGTAGACATCCAGGGTCAAGTCTTCCAAATATCCGCCGCAGTCGCCGCCTATCCCCATGTTGCCGTTGTCGTAGGCGAGGAGCCAAAAAGCCTCAAGACGGCGTACCTTATGCATTTGAAAGCCCTGCCCGCGGTTTTCCACGCACAGGCACCAATCGATTAAAATGTCCTCACAATTCTCAATGTAGAGCCCTGCGGGAATGGGCGCGGCGGCACTCCAACCCCCCCAGCCGGAGCGCACGAATCGTAAGCGGTATATTTCAATATTGCGTGTATTGCGTAAAATCATCGGTGCGGCGCGGCAAGCCAGTTCTGCATCCGTTTCAACAAATTCATCCCAGCTATATTTTGGGATAACGGTTATGATTTTGTTCTCAAAATCTAAACGGAATGTGCCCGGCTTGTATTCCTCCTCATGCAACACACGGTAGTACATATTTACGCAGCTGATCAACAAACCGTTGGCAAAGACCGAATCAGAGGCCTGACAATCCCCCGGCCAGGGGTTTTCGCAGACACCGTTCGGGAGATAGATGTCCCCCGCATGGGTGAGGAAATGAATCATCTCATCCGTCAGCGGCGCCGTGTATTCTGCGCCGGTTTTCTCCCAGCCGTAGACCGGTAACGCGCCGCTGACATACGCCTCAGTGTCCGGGCCTTCGATGGTGATGGGCGGCAAATCCTCCGCGAAGTCATACAGACTGCCGTCAAATACGACGCTCTCCCTGTATATGCCGGGCGCAACGAGGATTTTCGTAGCGATGCCGTTCTTGCGGTTCTGTCCCGCTTGGTCCAAGGCGGCTTGGAGGGTTGTGTATTCTGTGCCGAAAGGGGCGACTTCGAGGGTAATCTCCGGGATGTTTGACATAATTGCTCCTTTTCCGTATTCCGAATAACTATTTGTCAGATTATGCCTTTCATTCGTTCCCGCCGGCATCCGCATGACCAAAGTGCACACGCATAGTTGACCCATCCTGCCGATACTTCTCCCCCTGCCGCAAAAACATTTCGCGGTAGGTGCCGCCCAAGGCTATGAGTTCCTCGTGCGTGCCGCATTCGGTGACGGTACCGTCCGCCATGACGTAAATGCGGTCGGCATGGCGCACGGTCGAGAGCCGGTGCGCGACCATGATGGTCGTGGCGGTGTTCGCTTTCTCGAAGAGCAGCTCAGTCATCGCGGCCTCCGCCAAGGGATCCAGGGCGGAGGAAGGCTCGTCCAGCAGCACCAGGCCAAAGTCACCGACGAGAAGCCGCGCCAAGGCGAGTTTCTGCGCTTCGCCGCCGGAAAGCATGAGCCCGTCTTCCTCAAATTCGCGGGTCAGTTCGGTATCCAAGGAATCGGTGAGCCGTTCCAATCCTACGGCTCTCAGGGCATCGCGGAGTTTGTCGTCCTCCGCCTCGGCGTAGACCTGCAAGTTCTCCCGCAAGGTCAGCGCGAAAATGTTTGAGTGCTGGAATGCCACGCCGATTTTCGAGCGCAGGGCTTTCGGGGCATAGTCCTTGATGTCTGTGCCATTGTAAAGGATTTGGCCGCTGTCGGTGTCATAGAGCCGCAACAGCAGCTTCATCAGAGTCGATTTGCCTGCCCCGTTCTCGCCGACGATGGCAATCTTCTCGCCCGGTGCCGCGTGGAGGCTGACATCATTGAGGCAAAAGCCGCCGCCGGGGTAGCAGAAGTGTACATTACGCAACTCGACTTCCGGCTTGCCATCGGCGAGTTCCAAGCCATCCTCCTGCGTCTCGAGCGTGGATTTGAATTCAAAGAAGCTCCGCACCTGCCCGCCGTATTCAGAACAGAGCGTCAGTTGACCAATCTCGTAGGTGATGCCGGTGATGTAGCTCGAAAACTTTGTAGCGGCTGCTATCAGCGTGGCGAATAAGCCGATGTCCGTGAACTTGCCGGTACCGAAGCCGTGCGCGACATAGATGAGCACCGCAATCGTCGGAATATAGTCAATGAACGACTGGGCAAAGTTATCCATCGTCATGCCGGGGCGATGCATTTTGCCCACTGCGATGCCGTCCTTCACGGCTTTGCCGTACATTGAGAAAAGTGTCGGCGCTATGCGGGTCGAACGCAGGTCGGCTTGCACCTCGCGCTGATAAAACAGGCGGTGCAGATAGTCAACCCGACGCTTCGGACCGACTTGGAGTTTGGTTTTCTTAGCATCCATCCGAGCCCACCAAGTTTCCGTAGCCAATCCCAGAGCCGCGAGTGCCGCCATCATCACCAAGAAAAAAGGGGCCCGCAGGCTGACGAGCGTAGTAATGCTCGCCGTGCCGAGAAAGCAACCGACAATCCAAAAGAGCAAATTCATCGTGCGCACCGACTTGGACCAAAATGACTCCGTCGCGAGTTTGTAGCTGTCATAGAAATCCGGATTGTCGAGATGCGCGGTGTCTGTGCGTATGGCATGGCGATAGATTTCTTGCTCAATTTTCCCCTTGATGTCGTGCACTTTCCATGCATTGTGTAGCGCATCGATTGCGGAGGACCCTGCGGTGCAAACAATTGATATGCCGGCATAGAACAGGGCGGTCAACAGCGCTTTGCGAAAGCCGCCATTGTACTGCACCACATCGATGACGGCCTGCACAATCATAACCATCATCAACTCGCGGATGGGATACAACACACCGGTTTGGATAAAGTTCAGCGCAAGATACCCCCGCCCATGCTTCAGCCACGGCCGAAACAGGAACCAGACGTTGGTGAAATAGGTTTTGAGGGAGAATTTTTGCTTTTTCTTTTGTTCGGTTTGGGCTTTGGCAGCGGGCATGGGCACCTCCGGTGGTGTCGACAGCATATGGTACAAATGCTATTATAGCACATTTTGCCCGGAGATGCAAGGGGGACACGGGCATTATAGCAATATAATTATAGTTCAATAATCAATGCGTCCGGCACCCCGCGCTTCTCCCGTGAGCTTCAGCCAGGTGTTACAGCCGACAATACCGTCGGCAGTCAGTTTGCGGGAAGCTTGGTAGTCCATAACTGCGCGGGCGGTATTCTCTCCGTAGATGCCGTCCACCGTGTTGCGGCGGCCTAAGACGGTATTCAGCGCATCCTGCAGGATACATACATAGTTGTTGCGGGAGCCGAGTTTTTGCACTGGATAGCCCCCGGTGGAGCAGGCGGGCGGATTGACGCGCTTATCCATATGTACCCAAGTCGGCGTTAAATAGGAAGGTTCTACGTATACCCACAGACCGGAAGTCTCCGCCGCCTGCCGCAGACGGTTGCGCTGTGTACTGCTCAAGTTCTGCGCACAGTCAAAGGACGTGCCTGCGTAGTGCTGGCTCTGGCCGGCATGGCCGCCCTCACCGATACGGCGGTAGGCATAGGGGAGGTAGATGGGTTGCCCCCAAACGTTATGCCGGAATTTCACCCAGGATTCCATGGCATCCTTGGTCGTCCACATAATCTGCGACTGGGAGGAGCCGCGGAATTCATCCACCAGCAAAGAAGAGTCCGCATAGGGCATAGGCTCATTCAGCTCTTTGAAATAGGTTTCCATCTGTCCTGTGCGGTTGTTATATACAAGGATTTTCATTATGTACAGCTCCTGTGGCGTAGGTTAGTGTCTGTGACGCCGGTTCTTCTTTTTATTATATTCAACCGAGCGTTAGTTTGACAAAACGACTTACAGGAGACAGGCACAATAGGGGAATAGATTCGTCATTTTCACGATTGTTCAAGCAATAAAAGCGCTTTTTGTTGTGATTATGCACAAAACCGTTTCTGTAAAGCCCGCTTATCCACTTTTCCGGTTGCGTTCTGCGGGAAGGCATCCACAAAGAAAAAACGGTCGGGGACTTTGTAGCGGGCAAGCTGTTCCTTACAAAATGCCTGCAACGCCTCAGCCGAAGGCGGCGTTTCGAGTGCAGAAATCACCGCAGCCGCGACAGATTCCCCGGTATCTGCATCGGGCAGACCGAAGACGGCAGCGTCTTTTACCGCCGGGTGCTTGAGAAGTACTGCCTCCACCTCCGCAGGGGCAATGTTCTCCCCCTTGCGGATGATGATGTCTTTCAGGCGCCCGAGGAAGCGGTAGGAACCGTCCGCGTTCTGAACGCAAAGATCGCCGGTGCGGAAGAAGCCGTCCGGGGTGAATGTCGCAGCCGTACCCTCCGGGTCGCCATAGTAACCTTGCATCACATTAAAGCCCCGGATACACATCTCTCCTTCCTTGCCGACCGGGCACTCGCTCCCGTCGGGGAGGATTGTTTTGCACGCCACGCCGGTGTTGGGAAAGCCGATGGTGTCGGGGATGGGTTGCTTACCGGGAATAATAAGATTTGTTCCAATGGCACAAGTTTCCGCTAAACCATAGTTGATGATTGTGCGTTCCAGCCCAAAGGTCTGTGCAAATGCTTCCATAAGGCCTGCCGGTATACGGTCTCCGCCGATGACAACGGAATGCAGTTTGATTCGCGGCATCTGCGGGTTGGCGGCAACGGCGAGGAATGCACTGCATAGTGCCGGTACGAGCGAGCAGACAGTGCAACCGTACGTACCAAAGTCGGTATAGGCAGTCATAAGATTGAACCGCTCGCGGCAGACAAAGCATGCCCCATTCAAGCAACAGAACATCATATTGGAGATGCCGGAGATATGGAACCACGGAACTATATCCGAATGAATGAAGTCCTGCAGCTGAATCGCTTTATAGTCCACACTGTGGTTCAGCGCGGCAATATGGTTATGCTGCACGGCTTTCGGTACCGCTGTAGTGCCTGTGGTGAGCACAATCAGGAAGGTATCTTGCGGTTCAGCAATTGGCTCTGCGCCGGATAGTTGCGCAGGGTTTATTGCTTCAGCTGCGGCGTTATAGTTTTCCCAGACCTCCGCCCCGGCCGGTGTCCCTTTCCCGGAATAGACAAGAGGTAAAGCGGGCATTGCCTCTTGTAAGGCACCGGCTAAAGGTGCCAAATCCACTTGCCCCGAGCCCTCAACGAGGACGAGCAATTCGGTATCCACCTTAGCCAGAAAGCGCGGCAATTCCTTTGCGCCGAATGCGGGGTTGAACGGAACAACCACACCTCCCATACGGATTATGCCGAAAAACGCCGCCAGCCATTCCGCACACTTGACGCCGAGCAGGGCAACGTGGCTGCCCTTGCCGTAGCCATGGGAAAGCAACGCGGCGGCAAACCGTGCGGAGGCACGGTCAAGGTCATTCCAAGTCATTGTGACATCTGTATCGGGGAAGACAGCCATCGGGGCATCGCCGAATTTTTGCATAGCCTTCTGCAATTGGGCGCCAACGGTGGAGTGGATGAGTTCCATTGCGTTACCTCCTAAGGAATGGAGTAGTAGATAATGCCGATAAAGAATTGCTTATTGCTGTGCGATATATGCTTTCACTTGCGCCTTGTCTATCTTGCCGGTGCTGTTGCGCGGAAGTGCGGGCAAGAAATAAACGGTACTCGGAACCTTATATGCAGCCAAATGCTCTTGGGCGTATGATAATAGCGCATCCGCTGGCGGCGCGGCGGCGGGGTCGGCGGCCGCTACGGCGGCAACCGGCAGCTCCCCATACATCGCGTCGGGTATGCCGACGACCGCACACTCACGGATGCCCGGATAGGTCAGAAGTACCTCCTCTACCTCCAAGGCAGAGATGTTGGAGCCGCCGCTGATAATCAGATCCTTGACGCGGCCTTTGAAGCGCAGGTACCCATCGGGGAGGATTTCGCCTAAGTCGCCGGTGTGCAGGAAGCCGTCCGGTTCTATGACTGACGCCGTCAGTTCGGGATGACCGTAGTAGCCCTGCATATTCATCCAGCCGCGCACCAGAATCTCGCCGTTGTCCGCCAGGCGCACTTCTGCGTCCGGGACGGTCAAGCCGACTGTGTCCAAATGGTCTTTCCGGCCGGGCGTGACTTCCAAGATGTTCATCAGGCAACCGCTTTCGGTTGGGGCGAGGGTATGGATGATGGTACAGTTGAACACGCTCGTAAAGGCGGAGAGTATCTCCGGCGGGCAGCGGTCTGCCCCTACGCCGAGGGCGCGCCACGGCGGTTTGGGGGCGCCGGTGGAGGCAATCTTCAGGAAAGCCATGCACATCAAGGGAACATAGTATGCTACGGTACAGCGATACTGCACGGCATCCATATACATCTGCTTGATGTCGGCGTGTTCGCGCATAACGCTTGCTGCGCCGTGTTCTATCAAGGCAAAGAGGTTCAGCAGGCCGCCCATGTGGTGCAGCGGAAGGACGGTATGGGAGACATCCGCATGGGAGCCTTTCAGATAGTCATAGGCATAGACGTTTGCTGCGTTGACTACGGAGTAGTGGGAGAGCATTACGCCTTTCGGGGTTCCCGTGGTGCCGCTGGTATACATAATAAGAGCGGTGTCCTGCGGGGTGACCGCTGCCCCGGCGGCTTGGAGGCTGCTGTCAGATACAATTTCCCCGGCGGCGAGGAAGTCGGCATAGGAGACCATTCCTGCGGGGGTGTCTGCGTTACCAGCCCAGACGATGGTCTGAAGTTTTGGGAAGGCGCCGCGGTCGAGGCTTGCGATGACATCTGCAAAGGCGTTGTTCGGTGTGCCTTCCGTCAGAATAAGAAGCTCCGTGTCCGATTCGGACAACTGCCCGGCGAATTCCGCGGCCTTATAGCTGTAGTTATAAGGGATAAAGACGCCGCCGGCTTTCAGGACACCGTAGAGGGTATCCGTGAAGACCGGGCGTTTCGTGGACCAGATGCCTACATGACCGCCCGGACGGATGCAATGCGCGATGAGTGCTTTGGCGATGGCGTTGCTTGCATTATCTAAGTCTTTCCATGTTTGGATATGATTTGTATCCGCCCAGATCGCAAAGGGGTCATCCGGATATTTCTCCACAGTACCGGCGAGTTGTTGGTGCAAGGTAATGTCCTTGAGTGCCATGACAAAATCTCCTTTTCTTGGCTAAAGCCGCAGTATTGCGATTTGTGATTGTATTGCTTATGCCGTCTTACGGTGCGGCAGGCGTTTCCAAAGCGCAATGCAAGCGTTGGCTGCCCAATCGGAGGCTTTCTTTGTATATAAAAGCGGAATGCCGACAGGTTTCAGCGAAAGGACAGCCCACACAACGAATGTGATGCCCAAGGCACACACGACCGCCCAACCCAGCGGGATGTTCAGCAGAGCAGTCTTCAACGGATTGGAGCGGACATTATACAGCAATACAAAGAAGATATGGAAGACATAGATTTGCAGCGTTCGCCCCCCCGCTGCCGTCAGCAGCGGCACACGGCCGCGCGGCAGCAGCAGCAGGACGCATAGGCAGGAAAGCACACTGACTGCATAGACACCCAGGCGAAGCAGCGGGCGCTGCCAGAGAACGAAATCAGAGGTAAGGAAAGCACTCGACTCCTCCGAATAGACAAACTCAGCGCGGTAGGTTTGCGGGAGGCGGCTGAGAAACAGCAGGACCGCTATTGCGCCAGTACTGCCGACGACCTTTTGGTTATAAGGGCTGAGAATATCGAGGTATTCGTCTTTCCAGAAGAGCCCGACGGCAAAGAACGGCAGGAGGAACAAGAACTTCTTGAAGATGAGGTTCGTCTGTACCCATGTGCCGGGAAGGATGATCAGCAGGCAACCCAGAACGAAGGCGGCGGGTATCAGCACCCATGGCGGCAACTTGCGAAACGGATAGACCGCAAGGAGCCACAAGCCCATGGCGAGCATATAAAAGTCCATGCTTAAGAAATACGGAAACCGGAACAGCGACCCATACGCGATAGCCTGCGCTACAAAAGCCAGTATACGGGCAAAAAGGAACATGGCTGTGCAATCAAACAGCCGATGCACCATACGCTCCGGTTGCTCGAGGTAGCGGCGGCCGAAATAACCGGCACAGAATACGAAGAGCTGCATGGAGAAACTCTCCCCGAAGCACAGGAGGATATACAGAAGCGCGTAATCCTTTCCCGGTTCTTCGCTGTGGGCCATGAGCGTACCCAAGAACATATTGCTTAGGATGACAATGTACATTACCAGCCCGCGCACGTTGTCGTAGCGGGGCATACGCAGGTCGGCGGGTGCTTTGCGGAGGGGTTGCGTCTTGGCGGCAGGTGTGGGGCGGCGGCGTTTCTTGGGCATGGCGGTGTTACCTCTTTTTGGAAGGGGCTTGTGCGGCACTCGGATTGGCTGCTTGCTTTTTGGTTTGTTTAGACCCGCCCGGTATGGTTTCTGCCTTTGCGCGCTCGAATAAGAGCAGCATCCAATCCCCAATCTTATTTGTTATCGGCAGGAGCCACACGAATGGTTTCTGGACGATGCCAAAGGAGAGCAATATGGTCAGGACAGCCGAAAGGAGCATAACCGTACAACCCGGCAGGTACGGCACTTCGTAGTGTACAATTGCATCGAGAGTGTTTGGGGATACATGATTCCATATCTGCATGAGGGGCCAGTGCAGGAGGAAGATACCCAGGGAGTTCTTGCCGATATTGCTGATAAAGGGTATCTTGCAGCGTGGCACGGCAAAAAGCAGGAGGAGCGTAAACGCAGAGGCAATGACCATTTCGAGGAGTACCAGAGGCGGACGCAGGAATACATTGTGGGCGGGCAGTGCAGACATGGTCAGTTGCGCTATCCGCACTTCGTTCGGCAGGAACGCCATAACCAAGTTTCCGCCTACAAGAAGCACAAATGCCGTGAGTTGCTGCCAGAGCGGTCTGCGCTTGCGGAAGAAAGCATCCGGGAAGTGATAGCCGATGATAAAGTAGGGAACTAAGGCGATAGGTTGGTAATAGATGGTAAGACGGTTCATGATTAAGGAAGCACCTAAGAAAATCAGAACGAATACCGCCAGGACATAGGGGAACTTGAAATCCCGGCTCATGCGCAGGGCGAGCGTCCCAACCATAAGGGAGGATAGGAAAAGATAAACAGAGGTATCGGTTCCTCCGAAGATGAGCAGGTCTACGATAAAGAAGAAGAAGACATTCAAGAAAAGCAGATTCGCTTCCCGGCGGAAGAAACGCCGGTCGTCGGCGATGGTGCTGCGTGACAGATAACCGGACACAAGCATGAAAACCGGGTAGATGGTATACCGCACCATCAAGGAGAACGCCGCATGGTATGGGTGCGCATTCATGAACGCCAATTCATCCGTAAAGCTGTGAAGATGCGCAATCACAACGCAGTAAATCATTATAGCCTTCAGGTTATCAAATAGGTAGATATGCTCTGCTTTCCCGGCGAGCTGCCGGGGGGGTGCTGCGTTTGCCATGACGTTGCCTCCCTATGTCATCATAGATGTATTATACCCCATAAGAAGACCTTTTGCAAGGGGTTTGGCACATTTTTTCAACTTTATTGGAAATCTGTTCATGTGTTAACAGTTTGGTTGTGCATATTGCACAAAGCTACCGAATTTTTTTGAGCAAGTCTACAAACTTTAGGAAATTTTTATTTTACTATTGACATAGAACAGAAACAATTCTATAATAATAGTAGAGGGGGACATTCTGTAATCCCTGCGGCAGATGTCCGTTGAAAACCCTGCTGTCCGCCATATGCACAAACAAATACGCGCCGAGGCGCTATTAAAGGAAAGGTGACAGATTATGTACACAAAACCACACATCAAACCCCCATGGATGAAGCAATTGTGCGTACTTTTGGCCGCGGTCATGTGCTTGAGCATCTTGCCGACCGGCTGGAAAGTACAAGCCAACGCCCTCGCCGCCGGAGCTACATACACCGACTTGGCGGGAGCTATGGAGGAGGCGGTGTTTACCAACGAGACTACGGTTCATGTCAGTGCCCATGACCCGGCACACTTAGGAACCTCAACGAGTAACAACTCCATCGCGAATTTCCCCAATCTGTACAACAAAGTTGCGGTGGAGAACACGACCAGTGCAACCGGCAATAACGCCGCATGGGATGCCGTGACGCTGTTCCGTGAGGCGGCAGTTGGTGTTTGGGCGACCCACACAAACGCTACTGTGCCGAACCAGAGCGCTGATTCAGCGATTGGTGCTGTAAGTACGAACTGGACACGCGGCACTGTCAACGATGCGGAGTCTTTCGCGAAAGCCGTTATGGGTACTTCCTACAACGGACTTTTTGCCGGCGGGTATGACAACCTATCTGACAAGATGAGTGCTGACGGTGTCGGCGGCACCGGTGCTACGGAGATAGATGGTAATGTCTCCGGTGCGAAAGTTTTGCTCTTCGTGACCCCGCGTTCGACACAAAACAAGCGGAGCAGCGGTACCCATACGGACAACAATAACTATGAAGTCGGGAATACCGCTCGGTATGCTTGGACTTTCGGCATCCGAGGCTCGAACGGTACGTTTACGCTGACCCGGACGCTTTCGGAAGCCTTGGCATACTACCCGGATTTGGACAGCGTGCCGGCTACGGTGAACCTGACCAATACCATTACGTATACGCACAGTGCTGTCAGCGGTGTCGGCGGGTATACTTCGAGCAGCTATTATGAACAGTATATCTACCATAATCTCAGCTCTGTCGGCGGCGCAGAGGGCACACCCACTGCCACGAACAAGGCTGCCCTCGTCACCTACCGCGATACGCTGAAGCCCGGTGGGTCGATGCTGAATCGGGCTGCGCTTATCTATTTGTATGAAACGAGCGACCCCGGGCTTATCAACACAGAAGCCGAGGTTACTGCCGCTGTTGCGGGTGTCTCCGGCGTGTCGGATGCTGTGAAGACACAGTTCGGTCTGCCCACCGCCGCAGAAGCGCAGGCGCTCTTGGATGAGATTGACGTCATTCAGCTCTGCTACGCTACGGTGGCTTCCGTTGCTTATTTCCAGAACGCCGCCACAGGCGAGCTGATTGTTGACGACGAGTTCCTGACGGAAGAAGCGGACGATGCCGATGTCCCGGGAGCGGACGGCGAATACGCCGGCTATACGAGTGTCGCCGACCTCGTGGCTCTCTACCAGACGGCGGAGTACCACTACAACCTTATCAACTCCATCTACACCCACGCGGATGCCGCCACGTTGGTGCCGCTGATTGAGTATATCAACGCAATCGCCGGCTACAGCCCCATCCGGCGCGATGATATGCAAAGCTTTGTGGAGAATCTCGACAAGGTCATTGACCTGTGGAAGACCCGCGAGGTCTATGACAGCATCGTGGCTTTTGTGGATGCAAAGTACCCCGTCAACTACCATGAGGGCGCACAGGACAACTTCGACCCGGACGACCCGGAGGCCGCGTACCTGAATCCCGGCGACGACCCCTATGATGATTCTATTTATACGGTGCCGCTTAACACGGTCGACCTCTATCAGCAGGAGGCGGCGAGCCTCGTCGCGCTCATGGCGCTGCGCAATACGGCATCAGCGAACACGGATGTCTATACCGCCATCATCACCAACAGCGTGTATGATATGGACGGCGACCCGGCAACAACGGACGACCGCATCTCCTATGAAGACGCGCTGATGAATATCCTCGGGCGGCTGAATGATGAGCTGAATTACCGCGAGGCGCTCAACGGCTACTCCGAGGCCTATTGGTATGACCTGCGCGACTACTTTGACCCCATCTACTTCGGTACGCCGCTCTCCGAACAGTACCCGGACGCGGCGGATGTCGATGCCCTGATTGCATACTATAATGCAAGCGTCAAGCCGCAGTCGGCGGCCTATGCCGCGAAGTATGCGGCGGCTGTCGCGGGCTTGGGGCAGACCTTGGCCGATGAGATTTACGGCGGCTACTATGAGGACATCATCCGCACGGTGGAAGTCGATGCGCTCACCAAGCTCAAAGTGATCCTCCAAGGCGAAGTGGATGAAATCATCAGTGTGATTGAATCCACCAAACGCCCGGAGTCCACTTTAGGTGTCGCGCTTGACCTCCCGTGGGACGGCACAAGCACGAAGTATGTACCATTCAACTTCGTGGAGGTGGACGACTCTTACACCCGCGTCAAGACCGCCTTGGATGCCCTCCAGATGCAGATTGATACGCTCGTACTGCACAATTTGGCGGCTCCGGTCAGTTTGGATCCGGGCTATGAGGACAGCATCCACTTCATTGACACCGCCCTGCGTGCGGCCTATGACGACTTTGTCGCCAACCCCATGCAGTACTGGTCCAAGACCGACCTGGCGGAGATTTACCGCTACTGGCAGGAGGATGACCTGCTGCGCGGAGAAGATGAAATCGGCGATGTGCGTTATGACACCACAGATGAAGCACTTGTGAGTGTTATCAGCAAGCTGGATTACTTCCTGGGCGGTACCGGGGACATCAGTTCCCTGCTGAGTGCCCTCGACTTGACGGAGCTCCTCGGCGACCCGGCGGACAGCTCGAGCCTCGGCGCCACGCTGGAGAAGCTCGGCATTGACCTCACCGCAAGCCCGCTCAATGTGGAAACCATACTGGAGAGTGTGCTGCAAAACGTAGTCTACACCAATGACTTGGTGAATGCCGTTGTGGGCTTCCTCTATCCGCTGATTCTCGATCAGTTTGAGGAGACTTTCAAGAAGATTCCCCAGAAGATGGTGGACGACAACGGTCTGAAAGACACCCCCGGTGTGAAGCTGTACTTGTATACGCTGCATGATATTCTGGAGAACTACAATGCGTCCTTTACCGATGACGAGGGCTTGACCGTCAATGGGCTGTGGAACGGCGAGGGCGATGTCAGCGGCGACAGTGAAGAGCCATCCACGCAAACGCAGGCCTCCCAAACCGGGACGAACGCTTACGAAAAAACCAACACCATCTCCGACCTGAAGCTCTACCCCGACCTGCTGGGGAAGACCATTGATGCCGTGAAGTTCCCGGATGCCGCCGCCGCCTTGCAGAGTGCTTTCTATCCGGATATGCACGGCTTCACGAAGGTGCGCAGTATCAACAGCCAGACGGTTGTGACCGGTTATAAGTATACGGAACACGAAAACCTCTGGAAGCATCCCGACATCTACGACCCCGACCCGGACGGCGACCCCTCCACGGACGACGGCAAGCTGACGCTGGATTGGGGCTTGGACGACCCATCCCTAACCCCGGCTGCCAAAGCGGAGCTGTTCCGCGATGCGCTGTCCCAAGGTCTGGCGGGCATCTATCCGCTCTTGGCTACCCTCCTTGCGGGGCAGAACTACTACGGCTACCAGAATAAGATTGGGTACGCAGTGGGAACCTATGATAAATATCTGGATGGATACGGCGACCAATCGATTCCGATTAAGTGCCCGCATATCTTCCTTGAGTTGGAGGCGCCCGGCGTGGACGGTTTTGCCGAGGTGCTGACCCCCATCTTTGAGGCGATTGCCGGCGGCGACCCGGTTCTGAGCAAAGCCGTAACCGACGCGCTGCCGACAGCGGCTGAGCTTAAAGCCATCTCCTACGGCAAGCCGGTGACCGAGCCCTACCCGAGTATTGTCAACAAGCCGACGAAGGAATATGTGTCTGATGGGAATAAGAGCAAATCCAAAACCAGCGGGCCCACCATGACAGAGACAAACAATCTGACGCACTATGACCGCTCTTCAAATCTGCCGACATATAGCTATGATGCGGCAAAAGTGCGCACGGCCGCACGCACGTTCGTGGATTATATCTTCAACCCGCTGGAGGCAGTCGTGGATGCCGTCAGTGCCAAGCCGCTCTCCTATTTGCTTGACCTGATTCCGAACCTGACCCTTGCCCTCGAGACCGACCGGATAGTGTCCCTGCTGGATTGCATGAAACTGGAAATCACACCGGATGTGGACGGGGAACTGCAAATCGGTATTCTGGATATTTATTCCGGTTCTACGAATGTTGGATTGCCGCACAACATTCCCAACGGCAGCTTGAAAGCCGGGGTGGACATTGTCCTCTATGCCCCTGCCGGTTCCAGCACATTGGGAGGTTCTTGGAGCGAGATTAATGAAGAAATCAAACTGGGTGCTATGGTTGGTGCAATGGATCCCGTCGGTCTGGACATCATGAATGATGTCATCCTCAAAGATGGGGACGATGCCGACAGCGACCCGGATTTGGATCTCTCTTTCCTGCAGAGCTTCTCCGGCTTCCTGGCGTTCCTGACAACGGATGCCGACACCGGCGAGGTGAAGCTGGAGCTGCCCAACAACATTGTCCCGCGCCGCGTGGCGACCTACGGCGAGATGTACAGCCTTGCCTCGAAGCGTCCCTCCGGGCAGCGTTACTACATCGTCGCCGACCAAGCGGATGTGTTCAAGCAGATTGTCCGCTGGGTCTACCCGTGGCTGGAGGGCATTGAGGGCGTAGGCGAGAAGCTCGGCGATGCGGATGCGCTGCTTGCCACTTTGGCGGAGCTTGTGATGCCGAAGGACTATGTCTATACGCCTATTACCTATGATGTGACTTTTACACAGGATCCGGATTACCCGGACTTCTGGGGCGGACCGAACGGCGGCGCAGATGAGGCCCGCGAGGATATGGAATACCTCGTCAAGAACCTCGACCCCGCGATTGATGCCCTCACCCGCTCCATCCAACCGGAGACCATCCCCTCCAACATCGGTGCGGCAGAGTTTGTTGCCGGACTTCTCGCGACCGTTGTCACGCAGGAAGGCTTGGAGGATCTCAAGGCGAGTGTGGATGACCTAATCAACGGGCTTCTGACCGACCCGGAGGTATTGCCCATCCTGAATCTCCTGCAAACGCTGATTACCATCGGCGGCGTACCGTTCAATACGCAGGCGGTGCTGCAAGCCGTGGTCAATGTGGATGTCAACGACAACAACGTTGCCTCCGTGGAGGACTTCATTGACGGTGTGATAGAGATTCTGACACCGCTGGGTCCGATTCTGAATGTCCTGCTGAATGGGGACACCCTGAGCCTTGTCCCGACCGGAAGTGTTGCAGCGGCACCTGTTCCGCCCGCCGCACTGACACCGCTTCTTGAACCGACAGCTCCGACAGCCCCGACAGCGCCGACAGCGCCTATTGCTCCTGTCCCGCCGACCGCGCCGACACCGCCGGGTGCCGCGCCCACCCCGCCGGCAGCTGTTCCCCCGCCGGGAGCGGAACCCGATTTCGCAGACTACGCCGGCGACACTGTCACCTATGATGCCGACCTTGCGCAATGGGTCATTGACGATGCTGCCTACACGCAGTACTTGGCTGACTATGAGCAGTATGAGGCAGACTATTCGCAGTGGGAGCAGGAGTCCGCGCAGTACACCCTTGACTATGCGCAGTATCTGCTGGATGATGACGACTACCAGACCGCCTATGCGCAGTATGTGATTGATGATGCGCAGTATACAACGGACTATGCGCAGTATCTGATCGATGACGCCCAGTATGTGATTGATGAAGCGCAGTACCAGACAGACCTCGCGGCATACTTGGCGGCTCTCCCACAGTACTTGCTTGACCAAGCGCAGTATGCGGAAGACTTAGAAGCTTATGAAGCCGCCTACATGGTCTATGCAAACGCCTACATCGACAATCCGGGTGTTATCAACGCCAAGGGCGGCGAGGGCTACGAATATGGGATTATACCTATCCTAAATGCCCTGCTGGCGCCGGTCGGGAAAGCGGATGCGATTGTTTCCGCCGCTGACTTCAAGCAGCTGGCCACGCTGGAAGATCAGCTCCATGCGATAGTGAATGCCATCATATCCCCGACGGACGGTTTGCTGAGTGCCTTGCTGGATAACCCGTTTAGGAGCATTCTCCAATTGCTGGCATCCGTTTCCTACTTCGCTACGAACACCCCGACCGTTGAGAGCCCGCTCAACCAAGCACTTGACGGACTGCTCCACCCGATTTATCAGCTGCTTGACACCGTTCGGCCGTCGTTTGATGTCCTGCAGCTTCTCAACGGCATTGAGGTCGCAGGCGGCAAGACGCTGGCGGAGGCGCTGTTCCCCATTGCCGTCTTAGAGTACGGCAACGGCAAGGGCTTCTCCGTGGATGTGATGAGCACACTCAATGACTTGGTGCAAGACCTCCTGACCGGTGCGGACGGAATCCTGCGCGATGGCAATGGGATGCTGCTGCTGAATGCGCAATTTGACCTTACGGCTTTTGCTGTCGGTGAGGTAGTGAACGGCGGCGTAGCGGGTCATAAGTACCTGAAAGCCGATATGCCCGCCGTGCTCATGGCGCTCTTCAACCAAATCGGCCTCACGCAGTATCTGGAAGACCACGGCTATGAAGGCCTGACATTCTTGGTACACGGTCCGCTGGATTTGAGCGCACTCTTTAAGGTGAATTACGCCAAGGCGACACAGCCAGGCTCCACCGGTTACAGCGCGCCGGCATGGCTCACACCGACCGTGCAGCAGTATGTCGCGGATAATTTGGATGCCATCCTCGACTACATTTGGAATGCGCTGCTGACGGGCAACCAAGCGGGCAAGGATGCCATCAAGGCGCTCCTCGGGAATGCGTTCGACATTGAGGACTCCTTGGAGGAGACCATCTTGGGAGCTTTGCCGCTGCTGATTCCTCTGATCCGCGATGCCATTCTCGACTTGAAGCCCATGATTGAGAATGCCGTCATTGATACGGTTGACTTCGGCATACCGGGTCTGACGCAGCCGATTTCCGTCAAGAACCTGATAGAGCGCAACATCACCATAGGCGGCACGGCTACAACCGCCGGGACTGCTGTGGACATTGACGCCATCTTTGACCCGATAGAGAACTACAATGCCGCGCTCTATGACCTTACGACCATCGGCGGCGTGAAAGCTGCCATCGGTTCGCTATTCGACGGCTTCGGACCGCTTCTGGACTTCCTGCTCGCCGGGAAGCGCATCAAGATTGTGGATAATGCAGATGTCAACGACGGCGGCGGCTTCCTCTGGATGGAGGGCGCACAGGGTTACGCCTACGGTATTGAGCCTATCCTGCTTGCCCTTGCCGGCGGCTTGGACGGCGGGGAGGATGTTGTTCTCACAAGCGAAGCTTACAGCGCGCTGACGACCTCGCAAGAACGGATAGATGCCGTTATAGACCCGCTGCTCTTCGTACTCGAGTCGCTGTGCGATGACCCATTGGGAACGGTACTGAACCTCCTGCCGAATGTCGCATACTTCATCTCCGATGCTGCCAACCCGGGCGACAGCCCCTTGCAGCAAGCGATTGATAACCTGCTCTACCCGATTACATCGCTCTTAGGTGCTGTGAATGTCACCTATGCGGATTTGGCAGGCGAAATTGCCGGATTCCCGGATCTCTCTGACTTGCGTGTAGGCGAAATGCTCAATGCGCTTCTTGCCGATGTATCTCTGTGCCTTGAGGACTTCATCACCGGCACGGTCACGGTCTTTGGTTCCGGTCACGAAACCGCCGGGCTGAATGACCAAGCCTCCTATATAAAGGTAAGCGTACCCGACTTGCTTGTGAGCATCTTGGATGCCACGGACTTGGCCGATGCCATCAGCAATGACGAAACCCTCGCCGGTATCATCGGTATCATAGACCCGGCAACGGTTGAAACGGAACCCGGCTATGTCTACTATCCCGATAGATCGGGTGCAGGCGGCAGCAGCTCCGTGTACCCCTACAACTTCTGGACCGAGCAGCAGGCGACTTATACAGCGGCCCACCTCAATGAGTTCCTCAACCAAATCTGCGTCCTGCTCACCGGGAAAGGTCTCGGTACGGTAGCCATCGGCAGCGGCGGTGCCAGTGTGGACGGCTTCTTGACGGACATCTTCGGCACCTACCTCTACAACAACGACTTGGTTGACTCCGTTGTGGATACCGTACAGACACTCATCAGCGACAACCGCGCAGCCATAGAGCAAATCCTCACCAGCACCATCCTTGACCCCATCACCAACCGCACGGTCCGTGACTTAATGCAAGCGGGTTTGGTGAAGGTCGGCGGCACCACGATAGACTTGGATCTCATCTTGGCTGCCCTCTCCGCGCCGTATGTATACCCGGATGTCACCGATAAGGACACCTTCTCTGCAGCACTGATCAACTACCTGTCGCCTGTCGTGCCGGTTCTCGACTTCCTGCTGGCGGATGAGGACATCCAAGTTGCCGATTCCATCCTGACCATTCCGGGCTATGACGGATACGGCAAAGGTGTCATCCCGATTTTGGAACTGCTGACCTTGCCGCTGGGCAACGGCGCACTCGTGAAGACCGCCGCGCAGTACCAAGCACTCGGCAGCGACAGTGCCGGGAAACTCCGTGCGATTATTGACCCCATCACTTCCGCGCTGGAAGCCCTCGTACAGACCCCGGGCGATGCCCTCGTTGCCCTGTTGCCGAATATCGCATACTTCGTATCGGATGCAGGCGTACCGGCAGATAAGGGCGGTTCCCCTGCGAAACAGGCAATCGACCGCATCCTCTTCGCGCTCAATTCCATGACGCGCCGCGGCGGTATGGGTACGATTGTAGAAGTCACGCCGGAAGAGATCATTGCAGATTTGACGGCTGACTTGGGTCCTGTCGCAGAGATTCTGGAGGTCATAGTCGCGGGCGATATGCTGGCACAGACCTCGCAGTCCGGCGGTTCGGTTGCCAACGGCTATCCGGTCCGTTACTTCAACGGCTCGCCGGAGAGCAGAGCCGAAACCCTCACCTCTATGGTGCGCTGGCTGCTCGAAACCCTGAGCGACAAGAACGAGCGCACAGAGTTGCTGCACGAGATTGCAGATGCCCTCGGCACGGATTATGCGGCAGTTGACTTTGTCAACGCAGGCTTGGGCTGGATTCTGGACATCATGCTCTACGGCGATTTGGGTATCGATGTCGTGATGAGCAATCTCTACTTCGTGGCGTTCAGCGCAGTGCAATCCACCGACTTTGTGTACTCCCTGTGGGAATGGGCCAACGACACCATCCGCGCTGCCTACACCGGACTGGTAGACCTCCTCGGCGGAGACACAGCCCTCCTTGACCAAATCAATGACTGGTTCGACGAGAATGTTTTCAAACCCTCCAATGGCCTTGCTTCCAACGGCTTCGTCCGCTTCTGGCTGACCATTTGGGATTGGATTTGCGCCATCTTCAACTTCCTCTTCGGTTGGATTTGGGCATAACCCGCCGAACGTGAGCTGACGAAGTCAGCTGACTTCCCCCCGCAACGCCCTGCCGGTGCGATACACCGGCAGGGCGTCCCTCTTGCGTATCAACCGCTTGCCTTTTGTTTTGTGCATTATGACGAAGAAATCGTGTTTTATTGCTCGAACAATCGTGAATCTGACGAAGGTATTGGGGATTTCGTTGGTTTTTAACTTATGCTTGGGAGGAAAGGGTTTGCACTTCGGTCAGGTTCTGCCTTAGGGATTTATAAAAGGATGGGTACGTTCCTCCACCTTGGGGGCGCCGCCCCTAACCCCCCGCCCGGTGGGTCGCTTGCGCGGCGGCGCCCCCGAGACCCCCCGCGGTCGGGGAGTTCCCCGGACCCCCGCGGTAACTTGCCCGCTTGGATGGAAAATTCGCCTTATGTCCTGTAGGGCAAATTTTCCATATGTGCTGCTTGGGTGCCTCAAGGGAAGCGGGGACAGTGCGGCGGATTTTGGCTATTTATTGTTACCGATTGTAACCTTTTCCGCCGCCCTCTCGCATCTTGCTTCTTGTCTCCGGCTGGGATAAAAGGATTTGCACTTTGGTTTGCTTCTGCCTGATGGTGTTTTGAAAGGATGGCTACGTTCCTCCACCTTGGGGGCGCCGCCCCTAACCCCCCGCCCGGTGGGTCGCTTGCGCGGCGGCGCCCCCGGGACCCCCCGCGGTCGGGGAGTTCCCCGGACCCCCGCGGTAACTTGCCCGCCTGGATGGAAAATTCGCCTTATGTGCTGTTGGGAATATTTACCATAGGCGCTGCTCGGTTCCTTTCGGTGGGTTGGGGGCAGGGTTTCGGTTTACTTTGTGGGTTGGAGGTGGATTCTTGACTCATGCTTCTTGCAGGGCATGGTTTCGGTTGCCTGTACGGGTAGGATGCAGAACTCTTGCCCCATACCTCTTGCCTCTTAGAGGGAACCTCCCGCACCCCTGCCTTGTCTGGTATACAGAAGCTCCAAAAGCAGTACGCGGGAGTAAAAGCTGCAAACCATACAAAACCAATAGGCAAAATCACCAAAAGTACTACTCCGTAAAGCGAAACAATAAGCTATAACGGAGAATTATTCCAAGATCCTTGACAAGCCCGCGCATAAATTTGTATAATAATAATAGGTATAGTAGCATTTAAATCGCATCCCGTAATGCAAACCTACGTATATAAGGCTTTCAGCCGGAGGGTGAATACTATGGAACGAATCGGAAAGGTCACACAACAGAATACAGTCGAACAAACAGCCGGCACCGCTATATTTTCGCCCTCCCCCCGCATGACCAAAATAATTTCGCTATTCTTGGTCTGCACGATGATTGCAGGCTTGTTTTTTTATGTGGGGGAGGTTGAGTCGGAGGCCGCGGCATGGAGCGGCACAAGTCAGACAATCACAGCCACCGGCACTACGGAGTACACGTCAGCTCCGGCCGGCTACTACGATTTTAAAATACTCGGCGGAAAAGGCGGTTGGGGGCAGGGAGGAGATGAACTATCAGGTTCCAGTGGTGGAAACGGAGGAGCAAAAGGTTTTGCAGCCGGACGATGGTTTGTTTCCGGAACCGGAACCGCAACGATTTCGGTAACAATAGCAACCGATGGCGGTAATTGCAAAACGCAAGGTTCCAATAGTGAAAATGCTTATCAGAACCGTGGCTCTGCCGGTTCTCCCGGTGGGGGAACAGGTGGCTACGGTTATGGAGACGGCTGGGGTAATCATAACGGATCCGGCGGCGGTGGTGGTGGGTATTCATCTTTGATTATCGGAGGTAGTACCATAGCCATTGCAGGCGGCGGCGGCGGCGGCGGTGGTGGTGGGGACAAAGATCATAACGGAAAAAGCGGAGGAAGTGGCGGTACAATAACTGGCGATGGTTCTACAACAGCCAGAGAGAGCAATAATCAAGGTGATGATAATCCAGACAAAAACAGAAGTGATGTAAATGGCGAAAGCAATGGTAACTATTACTTACCTTACTGGGGTGGAAGCGGAGGCGGCGGCGGCGGCAAAACCGCCGGTTGCGGCGGTTGGTCTAATGGTAGTACCTACGAAGGCGGCGGCGGCGGCGGCGGTTCCTCGTGGCTTGCGGCCAATGTATTAGCCCCCGGAACCGTTGGTGATAACCAAGTTATCTACCTCGGCCGCACCACCTTCAACTTCTACAACGGCACTACCTTATTCGGCAGCATTGAAAATGTACAGCTCATAAGCGGCAGTATAGATGTACCCAACGGCGGGATCCCGACAAAAACGGGGTACACCTTTGCCGGTTGGTATATAGATGATACCGGTTCCTCGCAAGGTACGACCACGGTTTCCCGCGCTTGCGGAAGCGGGGGGCTTAGCACTATCAATAAGACGGTGAATTTCTACGCCAAATGGACAGCGCAAACCTCAACAGTAACCCTCAATCAGCAAAGCGGTACCGGCGGCACAACAAGCGTCACGGCTACCTACGATTCTGCAATGCCGAGTGCTACCATGCCCACCCGCACAGGTTACACGTTCGGCGGGTATTTTACCGGTACAAACGGCACAGGTACACAGTATTATAATGCCAACGGCACTTCCTCACGGACATGGAATCTAACCGGCTCCCAAACCCTCTACGCCAAATGGTCAGCCAACACCACCTACTTCACCTTCAATACAAACAAACCTAGTGCTGCTTCCGGTACAATCAGCGGTACGCAAGGTGATTTGTCTCCGGCTTATAATGCGGCATTATCAAGCAGTGCTTTTTCCGCCTTGACGCTCACCGGGTGGACATTCAACGGGTGGTATACCAACAAAGCTTTCAGCGGGAGTTCTGTTGCTTATAATACTACGGTTACGGACACCAACTTCCCCATTGTCACAAACGATAACCCAAAGAAAGCCTCGGAAACAACTTCTTCGGCTAAGTACAACCTCTACGCCAAGTGGACAGCCAACACCACTTACTTCACTTTCAACACGAATAAACCGAGCAATGCAACCGGTACAATCAGCGGTACGCAGGCAAATCTGACACCGAGTTATGATTCTGTTTTATCAAGCAGTGCTTTTTCCGCTTTGACGCTCACCGGGTGGACATTCAACGGGTGGTACACCAACAAAGCTTTCAGCGGGAGTGCAGTCACAATTGGCACCTATGTTACCGACACGAACTTCCCAATTGTCACGAATGACAATGCAAAGAAAGCCTCAGAAACATCATCTTCCGCATATTATACCCTCTACGCCAAATGGACAGCACAAACCTCCGCCGTAACCCTTGACCCACAAAGCGGCACAGGCAGCACGGCAAGCGTCACGGCTACCTACGATTCCGCAATGCCGAGTGCGACCATGCCTACCCGCGATGGTTACACGTTCCAAGGCTACTTTGACCAAACCGGCGGTGCAGGCAATAAGTACTACAATGCCGATGGCTCCTCAGCGAGAACATGGAACAAAACCGGCGCACAGACCCTCTATGCCTCTTGGTCCGCCAAACCCCTCTACCTCACAATCAAAGCCAAGTACGGCACAGCAGAAGCTGTTACCCTCGGGGATTACTACCCCAACAACATCATCGGCAACGAGATTACGCCCGACGGCTCGGCTCTGGCTGCGATTACAGGCTATGTGTACGACTATTTTGACCCGGCGAGTGTTACAGTCGGTTCCTATAACAGCTCGACCAAGAAGTATACTTTCGGCGGCGACAACGGCTGCATTACGGCTGTCTTCCGCAAAGAGGTTTACGACCTCACCTTTGACCATAACTACACCGGCAAACCTGCGAACACCGCTCGGGAAAGCCAGACCTACGGCAGCAACCTCACCGCCGCTCTGTCCGACCCCGTCCGCGCCGGCTATGTCTTTGAGGGCTGGTACAAAGAGGCGTCTTGCAGCACGCTTGTCTGGGCGGCGGGAGATACTGCCCACGCTATCCCCGACTTCGGCACGGACGGCAGCAGCTATACCCTCTTTGCCAAGTGGGTTCCCGCGAAGTTCCTCGTGACCTTTGACGGCAACGGCGGCACGCCCTCCCCGGCAAACAAGCAGGTAACCTATACGGAAACGTATGGCACTTTGGCAACCGCTGTCCGCAGCGGCTATACCCTCTCCGGCTGGCAAACCGCAGACGGTACGGCAGTCACAGCGACAAGTACAGTCGAAATCCCCGAAGCCCATACCCTCTATGCTGTCTGGACACCGAATCCCTACACCATCCGCTTCTATCAGAACTACAGTGTGAGCGATGACACCTACACAGACAACACCAAAGGCTACCAAACCGCCATCGGGCAAGCAGACCCGGTGCGTCCCGGCTATGATTTCCTCGGCTGGTACACCGTCCGTACGGACGGTACACAAGTCTATGCACCCGGTGCGGCAGAAGCCGCTCTGATGGGGATGCATGACCCGGCACTCCTCCTATATGCCCAATGGCAGCTGCGGCCCTATTATATAATGTATAACGGCATGGGCGCAACCATCGGCACCATGGAGCAGCAATGTGTCTACTATGGCGAAGCAGCCACTCTGACCGCCAATGCTTTCAAAAAATCGGGCGGCATTTTCTGCGGGTGGGACACCGACCCCGCAGCCGCAACCGTGGTCTACACCGATGCGCAGTCTTTCAGCGCCTGCCCGATAGACCATGACCTCACGCTCTATGCCGTTTGGCTTACTGACACCACCCCCCCAAAACTCCACCTCCTAGACCAAAACGCCGAAAGCTACCTCAACAGTATCGGCCTTACGGGGATTGAAACGGCGAAGCTGCCGTATTCTGTCCTCATCGGTCAGGA
>JAISUW010000034.1 GCA_031271865.1 Oscillospiraceae bacterium | reverse complement strand
TTCCATATGCGCTACGCTGTTCCTTTCGGTTGCTTGGGGGCCTGGTTTCGGTTTCCTGTATGGGGGTGATGTTCGTTCTACTCTTTTCCTCTTACTTCTGGTTTTGTGCATTTTGACGAAGAAGTGTCGGATTGTTGGCTGAACAATCGTGATTTTGACGAAGTTCTGCTTTGAGGGGGTAGTGTACACGTGGCTAGTGTACACGTGACTAGTGTACACGTGGCTAGTGTACACGTGGCTAGTGTACACGTGGGTACGGACAAGGTAAGAAGCATGGATCTGCACCCAACTCATACAGGACACCGAAAGCTTGCCCCCAACCCCAGACGAGGAACAGAGTAGCGCATATGGAAAAATCTGCATTCAGGATTTGGGCAGATTTTTCCATCCAAGCGGGCAAGTTTCCGCGGGGGTCCGGGGGTGTCCCCCGGCCGCGGGGGGTCCCGGGGGCGCCGCGGGACGCGCCCCCGGGGTGGTGGAACACACCCATCCTTTTATGATACCTTAAGGCAGAACCAAAGCAAAGTGCAAATCCTTTCATGCCAAGATAGGGGACGCGCCCCCAGGCGGGGGTCCGGGGGCTGGCCCCCGGGGTGGTGGAACAGAGCTATCCTTTCAGCCTACCATTAAGCAGAAGCAAACCAAAGTGCAAATCCTTTTATGCCAACCTGAGGAAAAAACCAACCAAAGTGCAAATCCTTTCATGCCAAGATAGGGGTCGCGCCCCCGGGCGGGGGGTTGGGGGCGGCGCCCCCAAGGTGGTGGAACAGAGCTATCCTTTCAGCCTACCATTAAGCAGAAGCAAACCAAAGTGCAGACCCTCATGCGTCTTGCACGAGGGCGAAGTAGGCGTAGGTCAGGCCGGCGATGTTGAGCGCGGCGGCAGTGTTGCCTAAGGTTGCGGCGCTCCCGGTGGTGAGGCGGAAGCCACTTGCCGTGAGGGACAGACCGAGGGTGGCGGCGGTGGTGCTGCCTTGCGCTGCATAGGTCTGCACCGTGCCGGCCGTGAAGTCGGCTAGGAACGGCGGGTATTCGTCCGCCCAGACGGTGACGTAAACCGGCGAAACGTCCAAAGCAATGGTGCGGGAGGCGGTGCCGTCGCCGATGTACGTGCCGCTGCGGTAGGGGGCGTTTATCCAGGCGCGGTCGGCGGCGGAGAGATGAATCGCTGTATTGGAGATGTGGGAACCGCAGAGGATGTCTTTCGGGAGGAAGCTCTCCAACTCCAAGCCGGTGGATTCGGCGGGGCAGAAGTCCGCCAAGACATCGCACCAGGCCTCTAAGGAGAAGCTGTCGGTATCCCGCTGCGGCTTGACTTGATTGCAGCCGGAGGCGGTGATGTTCAGGTCGGAGGCGAAGGTGAGCAGATCCGTGACAAGCGTCCAGAGACTGTGGCATACGGCGCCCCCCATGCGGTAAGGGACGTGGATGGTGAAGCTGATGCGCAGTTCGGCCGTGCGGCAGTACTCCTGCTCCTCCAGGACACCGTCGTCATTTGCAACGAACTTGTCTGTGATGGAAGCTTTGGAGAGACCGACCGCGACTATCGGTGTGCTGAGCGGGACGGGCTTGTTGCTTGCCGGGAAGGCCGTGATGACGGCGGCTTGGGTGTTCACTGCGTCCTGCGCCGCGAGCCAGGCGGCAATGTCTGCGGGGAGGGCGCTGATGGCACTGTTTTCGGGCATGGATTTACCTCCTTATACAACTACAGAGCGCAGAATCGCCCAGATGTAGCAGATTTCCGTGCCAAGCCATACGCGCTCGGCACGGTCGATGGTGTAGGATTCGGTCGGGGAGAGGACGATGACGCCGTCCGGGGTTTCGGCTATGCCGGATTCCGCCGGGGCCATGCAGAGATAATACCCCTCGCGATTGAAGCCGATTTGGGTGTTGATGCCGCCGACGTACATCTTGTTCTTATAGCGCAAGGGTTCTATGAATGCGTAGAATGGCTCGCCCTGTGTTTGGCTGCCTTGCGCCTGCAGGGTACAGGGACGGCCGTAGGCTGCGAAGAATTCGTCCATTTGGGTTCCCTCCTGTATTAAAAATGGGGCAGGGCCTTTGCAGCCCTGCCCCGGCGTTATACGCTTTCGGCATAGAAAGCGGGGTCTTTCAGCAGCGGTGCGGCATCGTCGAGGGCGATGTGCCAGAGCCGGTATATCATGTCGAAAGCGCGCAGGTAATCCGGGGACGCAACGGTGATGTCGCCGGCGCGGAATGCCGGGCGCTTGAGCTGCTCCAAGCACTTGCGGCAGACCCAGTCGTATGCCGCTTCTAAGGCGGCACATTGCAGGACGCGGTCGTCTTCGGCATCGTCTTCGGGTGAATGCAGACGCGCCTGGATGCGGGCGTAGCTCTCGGCGCATAGATCTTCCGCCGCCGATTGCTCCGCGGCGGAAAGGGGACAGTAGAGAAGAAACTTGGCGTTTACGGTGTCTATCGCGGACATGATACTTCTCCTTTCGGTTGTGGGCGGCAGGGTGTGCCGGGTCGGGGGCGGCGGTGTCCCCGTCCTCCTGTCTCTTGCCGCTTGCCTCCGGTTGGGAGGAATGGGTTTGCACTTTGGTTGGGTTCTGCCTCTTAGTTGGGTGGAAAGGATTGCTTGGTGCTCCCACCTTGGGGGCGCCGCCCCCAAACCCCCGCCCGGGGGCGCGTCCCGCGGCGCCCCCGGGACCCCCCGCGGCCGGGGGGTCCCCCGGACCCCCGTTGAGACTTGCCCGCTTGGATGGAAAATTCGCCTTGTGTCCTGTAGGGCGAATTTTCCATAGGCGCTCCTTGGGGGCCTCTATGTGGGTTGGGGGCAGGGTTTCGGTTTCCTGTCTGGGTTGGGTGCTTGGTCTTGCTTTTTGCCTCCGGAAGCAGGGATAGCGCGGCGGATTTTGGATATTTTTTGTTACCGTTTGTAACCCTTTTCCGCCGCGCTTGCTTCTTGCTTCTTGCCTCTTGCCTCCGGAAGCAGGGATTGTGCGGCGGATTTTGGATATTTTTTGTTACCGATTGTAACCTTTTCCGCCGCGCTTGCCTCTTGCCTCTTGAATCAGCCGTCGCTTTCGCCGGAAGCACCGAAGGTCAGCTTCTTGACGGAGGCGGGTGTGATGACATTGAAGCCGGCGGTTGCGGTCACGGACGCACAGTCGAACTGATGGGAGATCCACTTCTCGTAGTCGGTGACAATGGAGCCGCTCTCAACCATTTCCAACGCGTCGCTGCCGGCAAGTCCCAAGATGCAATCGTCCGGCACCAAGGCGGACTTTATCAAGAGGGCGCCGACCGGCGTTCCCGGGTTGCCGGTGCCTACAAACTTCAAGCCGGCATCCGGGCGCGTGAAGTCGTAGTCTGATACAATCTCCGTGAAACGCTGCATCCCGCATATCAGGACGCTCAAGGGGGAGCTTTCAAAAGCGGACCAGAGCTGAGCCAAGGCTTGCAGGTTGGCAGTCGTGCCGTCACACGCAATTGTGTTGGCGGCATCCACAGAGGTCAGGAGGGTTGTGACGGCGGCGTTCAGCTGCGCATTCGCCATCTCCGTGCCGATGCGCTTGAGCATGACCGTAAACAGGGCAATGGAATGCCCGCGGACGGCTTCATACGAGGCCATGATGCGGCGACCGTACTTTTGCAGCTGCACGAGTTGGGCCTTGTTCTTTATCTGTGTGGTGCCGAGTTCCGCTCCCTCCGCGATGGCCTCCGCTACGTCGATGGCCGCGAGGTCGGTGCTCTCTATGGAGCGGTAGTCCATGCCATCGATGTGCGTGCGCACGGCGCAGAGGCGGTTGAGGACTTCCGCTTCCTCCAGGGCGGTGCGTACTGTGCGGGCGATATACTCAGGAAACAGCACCGCCGTCTGGGCGTTTTGGAAGAACTTCTCTACCCGAGAGGCGTCGGTGCCTTTCAGGCGGATGCCGTAGCGCAGCAGCTGCCGCTCAAAGGCGTCGGTGCCGGCAAGTTCTGTGCCGAGATAAGCGGACGAGGGGTCGAGCGCCTCCAGCGCTTTCGTGAAGTCCAGGTTTGCCGCATAGATGGATTTGTCGAACGTGAGGTTGTCATAAGCCATGATTATATCTCCTTTTCCTATTACTGTATCCCGGTGTCTTTCGGCCAATGTCAGATTTTGTAAGGGGCGACATCCTCGGAGGGGGTCTCGCCGATGAGTTGCGGGCCGTTCAGCCGGCTCCACGCACACGCCCGGAGCGCTTCCAGTTGCGCCGGTTCCGCATCCGCTACCATGCCGTCGTATGCCTCCGGCGGCAAGCCCGGCATCGCCAGCACCAAACTGCGGCGCACATCGCTGCGTAAGCCGCTTAGCCAGTCCGCACTCTTTTGCGCTTGCTCTTCTAAAAGCTCTATCGCTTGGCGCAGCTCCCCGACCGCGTACCGCGGCGTCGTGAATGGGAGGCCCGCGGCTAACTTCTGCTTGAAGAAGTTGAGGGCGGAGCCTTGCTCCATTTGGGGATGCCGCGGCGGTGTGCGTTCGTCCTCGTATACCGTTTGCTGCTCCACGGCACGGCAGTCCATGCTGTGCACGCCCGCCGCAGGCTGCGCCGGAATGGCGACGAAGGAGAACTCAAAGGCATCCACCGGCTCGGCGAGGACGGCATGGACGGGCACTTTGGCGCATTCGGTGTCGCCTTTGGCGTGGGGGCACTCGTCGCTTTCGAAGTATTCGCCGCAGACGGAGCAGCGCGGGGAGCGCATGGCGCAGGACACACTGATTTCCTTTTTTATGCCGGCTTCAATCTCTAAGATGAGGGATTCGTTTTCCGGCAGGCGCGGGAGGTATGCCTTGGCGTTCAGCCGGACATAGGGTTCGCCCAAGCGGTTGGTGCGTTCGGGGACTTCCTCCACGGCGCAGGAAAAGATGCGCATGACTTGGTCGCGGGCTTTGGCGGAGTGGTCAAAGAGTCCGGTGCGGCCCACAAATAAGCGGGAAAGCGTATGGAGAGCTTCAGTCGTGAAACGGTCGTAGTCGCGGTCGATCTCATTGTCGCAGAGGGTGCAGCGGAAGACAAAGACTTCCTCCGCCGTGAATTTGCGCAGGGTAAAGAAATTGATTTGCTCCAACTCCTCCCCCTCCGGGGTTCCGCCGGCGGGCGGACTCCCGCCGACGGCAGCACAGTACTTCCTGTAAATCATCTTGTATTCTCCTTCCTTCACATCCTAAGGCTCCTTTGGGCGGCCGGTGTCAGACAATCATAGGCATCCCCCCTTTCAGGCAGCGGTCGGTTGTGTATTCATGCGCATGCTTCACTGCTACTGGAGCAGGGCTTGGGTTTGGGCGCGCAGGAGGGCGGCTTTGGCTGTTTCTACGGTATCCTTTAGGGAGACATCCTCCCATAGGATGCTGACATCACTGCAAAAACCGGCCAGCTGCAGCAGACAGCGGCAGATGCGCACCAAAACCGGCGTCAGAATGCGGCGGTAGCTCTCAATACCGGTGGTCAGCAAATCCAATTGCGCCGTGCCGAGCCTGTCGGCGGTACCCCATTGCAAGCCGAGCAAGAACGGCGGCAAGCCGGTTTTCGCGACCATCTGCTCCAACAGCGTACGGATAGGGACGGCGCAATCCGGGAGCCTGCACTCGGCACCGATGACCTTTATCTCCACATTCCCTGTCGTAATAAAGTCCTGCGGGGGGGCACCCTCTGTGCGCATACATTCGCGCCAACGCTCCGCCAACTGGCCCGCGCGGGCAGCGGCAGGCGCACCGCCGGCGGTATCGGCGTGGGTGGATACATGGTAACGCACACTCCCCAAACGCTCCCAGTTGCGTTTGACGGTGTCCAGAATCTGCACGAACGCACCCGCCGGACCGTCTAAGCCTGCCAAAAGGCTTGTCCCGCACAAGCTGCCGGGGATCGGCGAGAGGACGGAGAGAAAGACATGCTCCGGATGCTTGAGGGGGAGCATTGCGCCGTCTTTGCCCACGGCGCAAATCTCCGCACCGCTCATCGTGCGCCGCAAAGCTACGGCGCGTAAGGGGACGTTGGAGAGCAGCGGGACGATTCGTCCGTCTTGCACGGCGGCTGAGAGTTCGCCGACGGCTGTGCCGCAGGTGAGGAGCTGCTCCAGGTAGCTGTCGGCAAAGGCGGACAGACCTTGACGCGTGCCGTCCACAGAGATTTGCGAAGTGATTTCAGCTAAGTAGTCCTGCGCTGCCGGCTCGGTTTCGGCCTGAAAACCGCCGGATAAGCGGACCAGGTGACCAATGGCGGCATCCAGCGCGGGCACGCTGCGGCGCAGACTGTACCAGAAATCGCTTTCCTGCCCCGGATAGGCAACTGCCTGGCCGGGGATTTCCTTTCCTGCCATTTTGTTCTCCTTTCCGACGGGTATACGCCCGTCTGCGGTATTCATCCGATATATCATAAAAAGTTCACATCCCTACCCTTGACTTTACCTGTAGATTCTGGTATAATCGTTTTACACAAAACAAGCACGGCAAAGCAAGGCAAGAGGGAGGCGGCACATGGTCGAGCTATCAACCCAATACGCCGAGGGTTTCCTGCCCGGTGCAGAGGAGGAAGCCGAGCTTCTTTCTGCGGTCAAAGCAGCTGCCCAAACGCTGACGGACGGCAGCGGCAAAGGCGCGGACTTCCTCGGGTGGCAGACTTTGGGCGGGGATATAAACCACGCTTATAACGCGGGGCGGCACGGTGAATATCAGCGCATGAAAGCAGCAGCCCTGCGCATACAAGAGCAATCGGATGTATTACTTGTTATCGGTATCGGCGGGAGCTATTTGGGTGCCCGCGCAGTCATCGAAGGTTTACAGGGGCGCTACCGCAATGAATTGACAAACGGTCTGCGCGTCTACTTCACCGGGAACAGCCTCTCGGCGGCGGATTTGGCGGACATTACGGCTCTGACTGAGGGTAAGCGTTTCAGCATCAACGTGATCAGCAAGTCCGGCACTACTTTGGAGTGCGCGGCCGCTTTCCGCTATTTCCGGGATTTGCTCTCTCGGCGCTATCCCGATAACCCGGAGGAAGTCAAAGCGCGGATATACGCCACGACCGACGCCGCTCGCGGTGCGCTGAAAGCGCAGGCCGATGCCCAAGGCTGGGAGACGTTTGTTGTCCCGGATGATGTCGGCGGGCGCTACAGTGTTCTCACGGCGGTTGGTCTTCTGCCGATTCTCGCGGCCTGCGGCGCGGAAGCGTCGGATTCCCTGCTCGCCGGGGCGGCAGCCGCGGAAGCAGCCTACGCGGAAGATGCACAGTCCCTGTCCGCGAATGCCTGCTGGCACTACGCGGCACTACGCGCCTACTTTTACCTGAAAGCCGGGTATAAGGCTGAGATACTGTCATCATACGAACCTTCTTTCGTGATGTTCACCGAGTGGTGGAAACAACTCTTCGGGGAAAGCGAGGGCAAGGACGGCAAGGGATTGTTCCCTGCCGGTGTAAACTTCACAACGGATTTGCACTCCATGGGGCAGTACATCCAAGAGGGGGAACGGCTGTTCTTTGAGACCGTACTCCAGTTCGAAGCTGCCGACAATCCGCTGGCCATCCCATCTGCGGACAGCGACGGCGACAAACTCAACTACATCGCCGGGAAGGCATTCCATGAGATCAACCGCACGGCTTTCACGGCGACGGCCATCGCCCACCAAGGCGGAAAGGTGCCGAATCTGGTGCTGACCGTCCCGAAGCGGGATGCAGAATCACTCGGGTGGCTCATTGCGTTCTTCGAAAAAGCCTGTGCGCTCTCCGGTTACCTTATCGGCGTGAATCCTTTTGACCAGCCCGGTGTGGAGAGCTATAAGCGCTATATGTTCACGCTCTTAGGAAACAAAGACCCCAAGTATGACCCTGTCCGTGAGGAATTAATTACCCGCTACGGCATAGTCCTGTAATACGCCCCCGTCCATCCGCCCAACAACCAACTACAATATGAGGAGGACAATCCCATGGTTCAGTTAATCATCGGCACCCGCGGTGCCGGGAAGACCAAAAAATTAATTTCAGCTGTCCACGAGGCCTACGAATCCAGCACAGGCAATGTTGTCTGTGTGGAAAAGGGTAAGACACTCACCCGCCAAATCAAGCCGCAGGTGCGGTTGATTTCCGCCGACGAATTCGGTGTTACGGGCTATGATGCTTTCTATGGGTTTTTGTCCGGCATCTGCGCCTCTGACTATGACGTTACGCATATTTTTGTGGATGCCACGCTGCGCATCGGCAGCCGCGATTACAATGAACTTGCCGCTTTCCTGAAGAAAGTCAAGACCACGCTCTGCGAAGCGGAGGGCAAGCGCTTTACTTTCACCGTTTCCGCTGACAAGGGTGACCTTCCGGCGGAAGTGTTTGATTTCTGCTCCGAGGCTGCCTAAGCCGCACGTGACGGCAAAATTCATTTCCATCCACAGGCGCGGTCTGACCGCGCCTTTTCTCTTTTGGTTCGGCTGCTCTGCCATGCTACTACTCCTCCTTCTCCGGTTTCCCGAACAGCTCGCGCACAAACCAGCAGGACGCAAACAGGGAATACAGGGTTTCTCCGAATAAAAGCCATTTGGCGACAACATACTTTGAGTTTTGGAAGCCTTCTTCCACCATCTTCTCGGGGTTGTGGCCGACCAAGAGGATCTTCCCTTCCCCGCAGACCAAGCTGTAGCCTTTGCATTGCTGTTTCTGCGCTGCAAAGTAGATGTCGTAAGTAAAATCTTTTGAAAAATCATAGCCATCGCTGAAAAGCCGTGCATAGACATCCTCCAGATGGACGGCGCCGCGGGAGTACTCCCGCTTCGTGATGCCCGCCAAGCCTTGGGAAACATCGTAGAGGGCAACGCCATAGTAGGGGTATTCGTCCGCTATTTCAATGAGTCCCTGAATCTGTTCCTCCGTGAGTGCCTCGTCCGCAGCGATGTGCTCTATCAGTTTATCCACAACGGCGACGCGCTCATTCTCAATTTGCAGGAATGCGGCGGTGGTGTTCTCCTCGAATGTGACGGAAATGAACGTTGCTCCCAGCATGACGATGGCTACGAACAGGCTCGCCAGTAAGAAGAGCAGGTGGCGCAGTTTTGGGTTTTTCCGTATCCGTTTGTGAAAATCCGCGAATGTCTTCATATTGCTTCTCCTTTTCGCTTTACTGTTTGGCTTTGCGCTGAATAAAGTGCTTTTGTCTGTGCTTATAAATCCATGCAAGGGGCGCGAATGGTTCCTTACCAAACGCGGCTGAGGTCCTCGTTCCGGGCAGTGCGGCGCTCACGCTCCTCCCAAAGCCACTCCGCTGCATTCCGGCAGGTCAGGCACCAATCGCAGCCAATGGGTGCGCCGTTCTTTAGGTAGATGTTCTCTGTTTCGCAGCCGCAGCAGGGGCAGCGGGGGAATATATCCTCGCTCTCCCATGGATTCGGCTCCAGCAGCCAGTGGTTTTCGCAATCTTTCATACTGTAACCTCCTTCCGAACGCAGGAATGCACTTCTCCTGCGAAAAAAAGCTTGACAAACGAATCTGCATATGGTATAATAACAAATGCCGTTTACGGTATTCTTTGGTGTGCGCCGACCTCCAAACAGCGCAGTGAAACATGAAAATCGAACTTGAATCTGTTTTCAACACCCCCGGGATGACCGTTTCTTTTGCAGCGGAGCTTCCGGAAGACCATGCGCGTGCATCGGGCATTGTGCGCAACCATGCCGGCATTGTGGAGATGGAAGGGACGGCAACTGTATCCCAACGCATCCCCTGCGACCGCTGTGCGGAGGACTTTGACTTCACCTGCACCATTCCCATCAGCCACACGCTTGTCCGGGAGATCGCCGACGAGGAAGACGACGCGGAGCTTACGCTCATCAGTGATTGGAGTTGGGATCCGTCCGAACTCCTGCACGAGGATGTGGTCTTGGGTTTGCCCCCTGTGGCACTCTGCTCCGCAGACTGCAAGGGTCTGTGCCCCTCCTGCGGCTGCAACCGCAACATGGGCGAATGCACGTGTGTCCCCGAGAGTCAGTTGGCGTTTCTCCTACGCGACTTCCCGCCGCCGGAAGAATTGGTTTAACCTCCTTTGTTCAGCCCTGCCTGTCTGCGAAAAGCTCCGTTGCCATGCAGAGAAGCAGTCGCTATAGTTTGTTTGCGAAAGAGACTCCCGTCTCTTCTCCGGGAAGGTGATGCCCTCCCGCGTAAAGAAAGGAACGATACCCGATATGGCAGTCCCGAAGAGAAGACAATCCCAAGCGCGCCGTGACAAGCGCCGTTCCTCCGTATGGAAACTGGACCCCCCGGCGCTGGAAGTGTGTCCGCAGTGCAAAGCATATAAACTTTCCCACCGTGTATGCCCGGCGTGCGGTACATACAACAAACGCGTCATCTTCCGCAAGAAAGAAAAAACAGCGTAAGCTCCGCGGTTTGGCAGGGGGAGGTTCGGGCGGACGCTGTGCCATCCGGCAAAGCCCTTTTGCCCGGCGGAGGTAAAGCATTGACCGTCATTGCATCCATCCAAAAAGACAGTCCGGCTTGGGGGACAAGAATCGCCCCGGGCGACTGTTTGCTCTCCATCAATGGGCATACGATAGCGGATGTCCTCGACTACCGCTTCTATGCAGCGGAGGAACAGTGCAGACTGCGCCTGCGCAAAGCGGGAAAAGGCAGCAGCATAGGAAGGGAATACACCGTGCGGGTGCGCAAGGGGGAGTATGAAGACCTAGGGTTGGTGTTTGCGGATGGGCTGATGGACAAACAGCACTGCTGCAAGAACAAATGCGTCTTCTGTTTCATTGACCAATTGCCGCCCGGTCTGCGGGAGAGCCTGTACTTCAAAGATGATGATGCGCGTCTGGGCTTCCTATTCGGCAACTACATTACGCTGACGAACCTGTCCGACGCGGAGGCGGAGCGCATAGTTCATATGCGGCTTTCACCGGTCAACATCTCTGTGCATACGACCAACCCGGACTTGCGCGCCCGCATGATGGGCAATCCCTCCGCCGGTGCCGCTTTGCGGCATTTGCGCCGCTTCGCGGCGGCGGGTCTCGCGCTGAACCTCCAGTTGGTTCTCTGCCCGGGTTGGAATGACGGTCCGGAATTGGAGCGCACCCTGAACGACTTGGTGCAATTGCCCTCTGTGGCATCCATCGCCGCTGTTCCGGTCGGACTGACGCGGCACCGTCAGAACTGCACGGCGTTGCGAATCTTTACCGCAGAAGAAGCAGAGCAAGTCATTCAAGCCATCGCCGCTGCAAGGGAAAAGCTGCTGCCGGATCCGGACGGTCAAAGGCCTGTCCTTTGTGCATCGGATGAGTTCTTTCTCTTGGCAAAGCGCCCGATTCCGCAAGCAGATTACTACGGCGATTACCCGCAGATAGAGAATGGCGTCGGACTGTGGCGGTCGTTTGCGGACGATTGCCGGGACTGTTGCCCATCGGTCGGCACCCCGAAAGGCAAAGTCGGCATCGTCACGGGCACGGCCGCCGCGCCGCTTTTGCGTGAAATCTTAGCGGGATGGCGCCTCCAAAATGCGGCAGTGCTGCCCATCCGCAACCGTTTTTTCGGCGAACAGATTACGGCGGCGGGCCTGCTGACGGCGGCGGATGTGATTGCGCAGCTCAGCGGGAGCCTGTCGGGCTTTGACCGGCTTCTGCTGCCGGCGGTGATGTTCAACGCGGACGGACTGACGTTGGACGGGAAGACGTGTAAAGACATCGCAGGGGTCTTAGGCGTACAAACAGCCACTTCGGAAACGGATGCTGCGGCATTCTGGGCGCATCTGGCCGGATGAGCGGACGGACAGTAGGAATCCTCACCCTCTTTCGTGCATTCTCTTTCTTCCCCATAAAAAAAAGAACCCCCTTCCTTAGGTTTGTCCCATTTCGTGTGTATGTTCGGTTGGTTTTCGGCGCTGTATGCGCGATTGGTTGCTCCCCCTTACACTTTCAGTATACAGGAAAAAAGAGCACCTGTCAAGAGGTTTTTTACAAAAATTTTCCGCAAAATCGCATTATTTACAATCTGTCTATTACAATTTGGAGAAATATGTCGAAATGAAGCCTGTAATCGCCATCGTCGGCCGCCCGAATGTCGGAAAATCGACATTATTCAACAAAATTCTCGGCAGGCGCACGGCCATTGTCCACGACAGCCCGGGTGTGACGCGGGACCGGCTCTTCGGGGAAGGGTCGTGGCAGCAATATGAATTTCTGCTGGCGGATACCGGCGGCATAGAGCCCTTTGCCAAGGATGAGATTCTCTCCCAAATGCGCCGCCAAGCGGAACTTGCCATCGACGGCGCGGATGTGATCGTGTTCGTGACTGACCTGCGCTCCGGCGTCACTGCCAACGACATGGAGGTCGGGCGCCTCCTGCGGCAATCCGGGAAGCCGATTGTGCTGTGTGTCAACAAATGCGACTCTGTCGGCGCTACGCCGCCGGAGTTCTATGAGTTCTACAACTTAGGATTAGGCGACCCGATTGCTGTTTCCTCCGTCCATGGGCACGGCACGGGCGACCTGCTGGATGCCGTCTGCGCTTACCTCCCCCCGCCGAAACCGGAACGCGAGGGAGCCGAAGACGGGGCGGACACCAAGGAAGCCTCCCCCATCCCCGTTGCGGTCATCGGCAAACCGAATGCCGGCAAATCCAGCCTCATCAATAAGATTTGTGGCGAGGAGCGCATGATCGTCAGCGCCGTAGCGGGCACTACCCGTGACGCCGCCGACACACCCGTCACGAATTCCCACGGCAGCTTTCTATTTATAGATACGGCCGGTCTGCGCCGCCATGCGCGGGTACATGAGGATATAGAGCGCTACTCCAATATGCGCGCCGAGATGGCCGTGATGCGTTCGAATGTATGCGTCATCCTCATCGATGCCGCCGAGGGCTTCACGGAGCAGGACAGCAAAGTCGCAGGCATGGCGCACGAGGCCGGCAAAGGCTGCATCATCGCCGTCAACAAGTGGGACTTGGTAGAGAAAGACACCCACACGATGGACAGAATGCGCAAACAACTCATGGAGGACTTCAGCTTCATGAGCTACGCGCCGATTATATTCATCTCCGCCAAGACCGGGCAGCGCTTGGACCGCCTCTATGAGCTCATCAATTTCGTGGATGCGCAGAATGCCATGCGCATCCCCACCGGCCGGCTCAATGACATTTTAGGCGAGGCTACGGCACGCGTACAGCCGCCCACCGACAAGGGCAGGCGGCTAAAGATTTACTACATCACCCAAGCCTCCACCAGGCCGCCGACGTTCATTTGCTTCGTCAACCGAGCGGACCTCTTCCATTACTCCTACCAACGCTATATAGAAAACCAAATCCGCTCTGTCTTCGGGTTAGAGGGCACGCCCATACGCCTCGTCGTCCGCGAGCGTGACCGGAATGATACGTAGTTTCTAAGGCAAATCGCAGAGGGCGGCCGCCAAGAAAAGTAGAGGCGCAGCTTGCCTTCCCATTCCATCACCTGCGCTTCAAAGCAAGTTCCGAGCGTTTCGCCCCCTAAGACAGGCTCCGGAATCCTCTGCCACCCGCCTTGGGTGGGGGGATCGTTTGTCATAACCGTTTATCCTTTTCCGTTCTTGCCTCTTGTAAGCTACATCCACAGCCACCCGAAGCAAATCAGGTACAAAATCCAATTCCATAAGGTAGACTCATAGGCGGTATCGAAGATATAGCTCCCGCCGGTGCGTTCGGCATCGGTTTGCCCCGCCCCGCCCAGCACAAGGGCGCGGATATCGGCGTTCCCGTCGGCGGCACCGATGTCCGTCCAGACGGAGCCGTTCTTCGAGGAGAAGCTCTGCCCGCGGGAGGAAGTGACGCCCTCCAGCTTGCGCTCCAGCGGGACGCGCCCGTTGGCGCTCGGGACAGCGGTCGTAAGCTTTACGGCGATGGCAAAGCTCTGCCCTTCACTGATTGGAAGGTCGGGGATGTCAGCGGTGACATAGCCGCGCTCGGCGACCGATCCGGCGGCCAAAGCCCCGGCACCGATTGCCTTGCGCAGGAGCACGGAATTCGCCTGCCCGGCAGCCCCCGCCAGCGCATAGACTTCATACCGGGTATCAATGTTATCATTATAGAACATCACCTGATCCAAGGCTTGCGCCGCCGGGTCCGTAACATCAAAGACATTGGCGAAGTAGACACTCGGCGTGTTCTCATAATAGACAAACTGCTCATGCCCCAGGGGGCTGTAGTCATAGACCACACCCGGATAGTCCGGGATATAGCCCGTGACGGCATACGGCTCATAGATGGCGGTGTGGTAGCTCATCCAAAAGTAACCGCCCTCGCCCCAGTAAGCCCCCCAACTGTTCTTCACGAGCCACGCGCCGTCCCCGGGCGGCGTGGTGTAGAAGTTGGCGGCCGGATAGCTGTCGTCCCACCCCACCACCGTCACAGCGTGGTTGGTGGATATGGTCGTGCTGAAGAACGTGCACTCCCCGTTCGGGAGGTACTTGTAGCCGGAGCCGCTCAGGTAGGCAATCTTGACCGCGCCGTAATCCAGCACCGCCTGCTTGATGCTAGAAGCCATGTCGCCGGAGCCGAACTGCCCGGGCCGCGGTACCAAAACGGCGGAGGGGATGTTCAGCGTCCCGGTCACAATGCCGATGCGCGGCGCGGCGGTCAGCGTTGCCAAGTCTTTCGGGGCAGTGGAAGTGGTATACGGCAGGGTACTCTCCGCAACGGCACCGGCCAGAATCCCCCGTGTGTAGTAGGTTTCGGGCATCCATGTGTTGCCGCCGTCGCCGGAGCCGCGCTCGAAGCCGTAGCGGTTGCCGCCGTCTGTGGAAGCGGCGTAGCGCAGGTGTTCCTCCGAGAGGTCGAGGTCTAAGTCATAATACTTCTTGGCAAAGGCCTCTACGCAAGCGGTTCCCGCAAAGGCCCAGCACGTTCCCAAAGAGCCTTGGTTCTTCACCGGTGTCAGCGCGGAATCCGCAGCATCCTGCTTGCCGGGGCGCGGGTCATAGAGTGCGGGCAGCGGTGCGGCGGCCTTGCTGCCGGAGGAAGACGGCCGGCGCAAGTCCGTCTCCAAATACTTGGAAGGGATGAGGCCGCCGAAGTCCGCGCCGTTCTCCCAAGCGATGTAGTCCGGGTTCAGCGGCAGGTCTGAGAACACTGGCGCCTCTGCGGCTGCGAAGCCCTGCGCCGTCAGGGCTGCGGCAGGAAGACCCAGCGCCAAGCAGAGCATGACGGCACTCAAACCAAAGGTTATCCGCCTCTTGAAGCGTTTCGGCATAATCTCAACCACCTTTACAAATCACTGTTCGCTCTTCGTTGTTCCTCCGGCAGCGGTTACTTTATATAGGTATCCAGCAGCCATTCATAGAGCCAATTGTATATAGCCCATCGGTTATTCAGGTCAAAACGCGGGGAACCCAGATACAGCACATCCGCTTGGATATAGCCGATGCCCGGGTACTGCACGGAGAGCGCAGACAGCGCTTCGTATTGGTAAGTCAGCGTGAGCAAGGGGTCGCCCGAAGTGGGGTTCGGGAAATGCGCGACCAAACCCGCTTCGGTTTCCTCTGCGGCGGTGACGGTTTGCGCGGTGTATTCCTCCAATGCCGCAGCATCCGCTTGCGCGAACAGGTAATCCGCCTGCTCCCAGGCTTTATCCAGCCCGAAGAGACCGGTTAAGCCGAACGCTTTGAAGTACTTCTCCTTGAGCCGAACAGCGGTCAGCCGCTTCGGGAATACGGCCGACAGACTGTCCCGCGTGACATAGAAGCGCACCGTATCCCCCAGCAGCAGCCACACCAAGACAGGCGCCACGGCAGTCAACACCCCGTCCCAACCGCCGAGGTCATAGTATTGCCCCAGATAGGCGATAACGGCCGCAGCGGTTTCCTGCAGCGGGAGGGTCGCCTGCACGGCAAGGGCTTCCCTGCCGCCGGCGAGGCTCAAATCGATTGTAAAGTCCGTCAGCCCCAAGGCCTCCCAGTCAATCCCAATATCGAGCTTGTCCGCAGTGACACGCAGCCCCAGCTCAAAGTCTGCCGTGGTGATCGCCGCAAAGGACTGCGCCGTCAGGCGCCGTGCCGCAGACAGTGCATCCTCTGCATAAACAGGCAGCTGCCATACGCCGGCAAACACTCCCAGCGTCAGCAGCAAAGCCATTATGCGTTTCTTATACACAATACCGCCCCTCCCTTAACAAACGCGAAATCTACTATTTACATATATATATTATCATAGATTCCGCACAATGTCAAGGGAGTAACGGCAGGTTTTCGGTGCATTTTTTTGTTACCACTTGTTACTATTTTGATCATTTCTACCTCTTGCTATTTCCGGCTCAGTATGATATAATTACCCAACAAACGAAACGAACGATTGTATCGGACAGGCTTATATGGCAGATTCAAATAAAAAAAGCTTGACATCGCGGTAGAACCGTGCTATAATATTTCTCAATCACATATATGATTACTATGATTAACGAAAGCAGGTAACCTTCCATGGCGAACTACAAGTTTGAAACCCTCGCCCTCCACGTCGGGCAAGAGAAACCCGACAGCGCAACCGATGCCCGCGCCGTTCCGATTTACGCCACCACCTCCTATGTCTTCCCGACGAGTGAGTCGGCGGCGGCGCGCTTTGCCCTGACGGAACCCGGCAACATCTACTCCCGGCTCATGAACCCCACCAACTCCGTCTTTGAGGAGCGCATTGCGGCTCTTGAGGGCGGCGCGGCGGCGCTTGCGACGGCCAGCGGTGCTGCGGCCATCACCTATGCCGTCCAGAATATCGCCCGCAGCGGTGACCACATCATCTCCGATGTCTACATTTACGGCGGGACCTACAACCTCTTCGCGAACACCTTGCGCGACCAAGGGATCGAAACTACTTTCCTCGACTTCCATGACAAGGAGGCCCTCAAGGCCGCCATCAAGGAGAACACCAAGCTCGTCTTCTTAGAGAGCATCGGCAACCCGAACGCGGATGTCCATAATCTCGAGGGCATCGCAGAGATTGCCCATGCGGCGGGCATCCCGGTCATTGTGGACAGCACCTTTGCCACGCCCTACCTCTTCCGTCCGCTGGAACACGGTGCGGATGTGGTCGTACACTCTGCCACAAAATTCATCGGCGGCCACGGCACGGCCATCGGCGGTGTCATCGTTGATGGCGGCAAGTTCAATTGGGCAACGGAGAAGTTCCCCGGTCTGTCGGCTCCCAACCCCTCCTACCACGGCGTGGTATTCACGGATGCCTGCGGACCGCTGGCGTATATCCTCAAAATCCGCACCACCCTCATGCGCGACAGCGGTGCCTGCCTCTCCCCGTTCCACTCTTTCCTCTTCCTGCAAGGCCTGGAAACGCTCTCCCTGCGCGTCGAACGGCATACGGAGAACGCCCTGAAGGTCGTGGAGTACCTCACCCGGCATCCCAAAGTCAAGAAAGTCAACCACCCCTCCCTGCCTGACCACCGCGACCATGCGCAGTATGAGAAGTACTATCCCAACGGCGGCGGCTCTATCTTCACTTTCGAGTTGGATGGCACCCGCGGGCAGGCGCAGGTGTTCACTGAATCATTGGAGCTCTTCTCCCTGCTGGCAAATGTCGCGGACGTAAAGTCCTTAGTGATTCACCCGGCCTCCACCACGCACTCCCAGATGAGTGAGGAAGAACTCGCAGCCGGCGGCATCTTTCCGACCACAATACGCCTCTCCGTCGGCACGGAGCACATCGACGACCTGCTTGCTGACTTGGAGAATGCGTTCAAGAAAATCTGAGGAATCGGCTTGTCCGCGAAGCCGTTCCTGCACCGGGGCTGTGTGTTTGCACAGCCCCAGGTTTTGCTTGCCGGGCACTTTATGCTTGCAACTGATCCGCTATGTGGGCAAAATCCGCCAACCGGAGTTCCTCCCCCCGGGCGTTCGGGGATATGCCTGCCGAAAGCAGGGCCGCTTCTATATCGGTTTTCGGTCTGCTGAGTCCGGCGGCGAGGGCATTGCAGAGTGTCTTGCGCCGCTGCCCGAAAGCAGCTTTGATGATGCGGAAGAAGAAGGCTTCGTCCGCAACGCACACCGGCGGCGCTTCGCGAAGCGCCAAGCGGATGACGGCGGAATCCACATTCGGCGGCGGGAGGAAAGATCCGCGGCTCACTGAAAACAGTATCTCCGGCACAGCGTAGTACTGCACGGCGCAGGTGACGGCTCCGCCGTCCCGTGCCCCTTGCGGGGCACAGAGCCGCGTTGCGGCTTCTTTCTGCACCATAGCAGTAACAGCGGCAATCGGCAGCCGCTCCTCCAAGAGCTTCATAAGCAAGGGGGAGGTGATATAATACGGCAAATTGGCGCAGACGTAGATGCGCTCGCAGTCTGCAAAGTGCTCTGACAGTACGGAATGCAAATCCATATTCAGCGCATCGCCCATAACGAGCGTATAGTTCTCAAAGCCCGCCAGCACTTGCGTCAGCACGGGCGGCAGACGGTCGTCGAGTTCTATGGCAACGACTTTCTTGGCGATGCGGCACAGCTCGCGGGTGAGCACCCCCGCCCCGGGACCGATTTCCAGAACGCCGTCGGCAGTGGTTGCGCCGCAAAGCGATGCCATGCGCGGGCAGACGGAAGGGTTCACAAGGAAGTTCTGCCCCAGCTTACGGTTGAAGGTGAAGCCGTGGGCTTTGAGGATGGCGGTGATGTCGTTCACTTGGGTTTCGTCCCCTTATACAAATAAATACAATTGTGCGAATGTATATGATATTATCGGTTATTCGACTTGATAACCCGCATTCCGCAGCAGTGCCCAAATAAACACTACGACCAGCACATCCCCTAAGTACGGGCGCACAAAGCCGTCCCGGAAGCACAGCGCAATGACAGCCAGCAGGGCGAACAAGACAAGGACGGTAAGTAAAAAGTACAGCCGTGTCCGTTTCATAAGTACCTCGTATGTTCAGAAGCAAGAGGCAGGAGGCAAGAAGCAAGAATCCGGCAATAGCTTGCCGCTGGATATGCAGGGGGCGCCGCAGAGCGCCCCCTGCCGGGGAGTGGGGGCAGAACTTCCGAGGCGGAGAATCCTACCAATCCAAAAAACAAATCACACCGGGAACTGCGTCAAAGACCGGAACTCATACCCTTTTGCCCTTGCCGCATCTATGATGTCCGCCAAGGCCTCGGTGTTGTCGGTGGAGACGGAGTGCAGGAGGATGACGGCACCGGGGTGGATGCGCTCCATCACTGTATCAATGGCATTCTGTGCGCCCTTTTGGTTGGCGGTGTCCCAGTCGGAGTAAGCCAGGGACCAGAAGACGGAGTAATAGCCCAAGGAAGCCAAGGCATCCAGCGCGGACTCACTGTACTCTCCCATCGGGAAGCGGAAGAAGGGTGCGGAGTAACCAAAATTGGTGCGCAGGTAGTTGTCGGCCTCTATGACCTCCTGCGCCATGCGGGTGCGGTCAATCTCCGCAAAGGAGGGGTGCTTCACGGAATGGTTGCCCACAATGTGTCCTTCCTTAATCATCCGGCCGATGAGGTCGGGGACGGCTTTCATCTCCGCTGTCGTGCAGAAGAAAGCGGCGGGTACCCCTTTCTCCTTGAGCGTGTTGAGGATTTTCTCGGTGTTGCCGTTCTCATAGCCGCTGTCAAAGGTCAGATACAGCACCTTACCCGGTGTCTTCTGATCCAAGGTGATGGCGGCGTAGCCCTTATCGTCAAAGAACTTTTGATTCGTGACGCTGATGTCATGGGGAACTTCGTCCTTCGCGTAGCCGAAGGAATGTTCGATTTTCTTTGTCGGCAAACCTTTGGCGTTGTTGGGGTCGGCAATGGTAACCGGCCGCTCCGGCAGGGGGTCCAAGCCGGAGGGCAAGCCGGAAGCAGGGTTGGCTTTCCCGAGGGTAATGTCCATGGAGGGTTTCGCGGTAACGGATTGCTCCGCGACGGGAGCCGTCGCCTCTTCCGGGAAAGTGGCTAACTCTGTCGTGCTTTCATCCGGCGCCGGCAGTGTCAATTCCGAAGTTGAGGAGAACCAATCCCCATAGAGTGTGGTGGAGTCCGGTTCGGTCGCGTAGTCCGGGATGGTTGTGGTCAAGTCATCGGCGGTTTTCTGTCCGCAGGCGTAAAACACCGACAGGGCAAGGGTCATGGCGGCAAATACCACCGCTGCGCGCCATAAGATGTTCTTCTGTTTCACAGGGCATTCCTCCTAAGGGCGGCAGCGCCGGCGGCTGCCTGATTTTATACCCTTAGTTTGCCCGCTTGTGCATGAAATACCCATAATTAATCATTGTCACGCAGATGGAGAACGGCTTTCTCGCGGATGTATACATCCGTCTTGATTCTGCGGTAGATCTGGAGGGTCTCCCTCCAGTTGGCGGCCAAACCGTTGGAACATATATCCCTTAGGATGGAAAGGGCATCGTCGCCGCGCAGGTATTCGGGTAACTCCTCGGAGAGGGCGTGAAACCGCAATTCTGCCTCGTTAATCTGTTCCCAAATCGCCGCAAGCTTCTCCTCATATTCGTCCAAGAGCTTTTGCCGTGATTTCCATGTATACCAAGCCGGAATCAGAAAAACAATCCCCACAACGGCTATCCACCAATCGGAAAGCTTGGCTATCTTCACAACCCCCCACATCAGCAGGAGAAGCACTGCCGATACGATTATCCAAGTCACCATGGTCCGCAGTTTCGACCGGGTGAACGCTAAGCGTGTTGTTTCCAGTTTGTCCGATTCTTTGTGCAGATTGTTCAGGTTCTCTTTCGCGCTGAATACTGCGTCTATCTTGGATTTGATTTCTTCGGACGTTAAATTGTACCAGTCCATTTTGCGTGTCTCCCTTGCCTTGAGTGTCGGGGAGGGACGCCGTACGGCGTCCGGAGCGCCGTACGGCGCTCGCTACCGAATCCGCCTTGCCGCCCGTTTCGGCACCGGCTTTTGTTTCTCAATGAAGTAGGGCCACCAAACGCGCCAGAGTGCGACCAGACCGCACAGCACAAAGAGCAGGAACACCCCCCACGACATCTTCATGACGAGGACGGTGGGGTCGACGAACAGACTCAGCAGTTTGGACAGTTCCCCGGAGCCCAGGATCGCCATCAAATCGAAGCCGGGGTTGGTGACTTTGTTTCCGAAGTAACGGAAGAAGCACAGCCCCGTAAGGATACACCCGCCGGCTGCCGCGCAGAGGAGGAGTACGGGCTTGTTCTTCTTGCGCACCATGCCGACTATCCCCGCCGCCAACAGAACCAAAGCCGCAAGGAACACCAGCGCAATCCCAATCAGGCCGGGCAGGAGCACCTTGCGGATGTCGGCGGTAATCCACTCCAGCTTGAATCCGGAGAAGAACTGGGTCAGTTTGGATTCCCCCGAGAACGTGCGGCGCAGGAGGGAGAGGCTGATGAAGTCCTCCCAGGGCGGCTTGGATTCCGATGAACCGCCCAAACTGCCCAGCAGACTGCCGAGTGCGCCCAAGGAACTGCCGAGATTCAGACCCAGCCCGAGGTCGGCGCGGATAAACAGCACAGCCCCCCAATACATCAGCGGCACCGCCGTCACAGACAGCAGCAGCGTCACGATTTGGTGGACGAGCGTTTGCTTTTGATTCATAACCATTACCTCGATTGCATATTGGAGCCGGCCGTGCGCTCCTGCTTTGCTGCCGGTTCACTGCGCACCGGCGGCTGCCGAAGCCATGGTGTCCAGCATGGCGTCGATGTTCTCCAAGGGGCAGTCGGATTGGATGCCGTTGCCGGCAGCTAAGCACAGACCGCCGTCCGGATTAGCGGCTTTGAAGCTACGGATGGTATCGGTCAGGTACGCACGGATACTTTCGGGTGTGCCTTCCGGGATTTCGTGCTGCACGTCCGCTCCGTAGAGGAATGTAATCTGCCGCCCCCACTTCCGGGCGGTCTCGGCCTCGTCCATGCAGCCGCGCTGCACCGGGTGGAAGACATCCAAACCGGCCTCTATGAGATACGGCATCAGGAGGGTATTGTCCCCGCAGGAATGGAGCCAGAAGTGCATCCCCTTGCCGTGGGTGTAGCCGATGATTTCTTTGTACAGCGGGAAGTAGAATTCCGCAAATACGGCCGGGGACATCATGGGACCTGTCTGGTGCCCCAAGTCATCGGAGGTGAAGATGGCGTCATAGCCCAGCTCCGCGTAGATGTCCACAATGGCTTTCCAGAACTCCAGGAACGCAGCGGCCACCGCTTTCAGGCCATCCATGTTGTCGTAGTAGTCCAGCATGAGGTTTTCCATGCCGCGCATCCCCCAGAACTTCTCATGGAAGATGCTCCAGAAACTGCCCAGCCGATACTTGTCCGCCGCTCGGTCTTTCAGGTGCTTGTAGTCCGGGAACCCGGCCGCGCGGATCTGCTCCTGCTTCGGGAACTTCTCCAGGAACAGAGGCAGTTCGTCCCATTCCTCCAACAGCACATTGGCATCCAAGCCGTGTTTGCCGGTATCCTTATAGTCCTTATACCCCCAGCGCCACTCCGGGTCGGCTGCGCAGGAGGTGGTGAAGTAGCCGGGCTGGTGGAAGAAGTGCGAATATACATCGTCCGGATATTTATCATACACCTCTTGGAGGGAAGTGCCGTAGCGCTCACCCAAGCCTTGCCCCGTCCACTTATAGTGGGCGCAAGGGATGGCTTTGGCGCCGGGTTTTCTCTCTACGGCGGCGATGACTTCTTCTTTGGAGTAGGCTTTTCTCATGGATTGGGTTTCTCCTGTGTATTTCATTTTGCCGGTTAGGCATTACGGACGAGTTTGGCTAAGTTGCGCTGCCAGACGCCGACAATGCGCCGGTCATAGGTCGCAGGGATAAGCTTGGCAAGCTGTGCCGCAGCCAAAGCGCGGGCAATCGCGGCGGCGATTTCCGCAACGATGAGCGGTACCTTTACCCCGCCCGGAACCTTGGCAATCAAGTCCAGGGGCTTCAGAGATATGAAGTGCCCGGTGAAGATGCTCGCTATGTCCGCCGCCGAGAGGAGTCCCGCGCCTAAGAGGGCGTCTACTTTCTCATTGGACAGCCCCAACGCCGTGCGCTTGAGGATGTCTATGGCAAACGCATCCCCGACCGCTTTCTTGAAATACTGCACCTGATAGGGCCAGAGGGCTTCCGTGGTCTTGGCGTCTTGGGCGTTGAGGAGCTTGGCGAGGAGCTTTGCTCCATGGATTGCATTGACGACCCCGCTGCCCATCATGGGGATGGTCATGTAGGCGCTGTCCCCTACGGCTGCATAGCCGTCGAAGACCATCTGCAGCAAGGGATAGCGCACCGGGATGGTATACACGCCGGCCTGTATCAGCTCGCCCAATTCCGACCAAGAAGCGCTCCACGCCTGTATATCCGACAGGGACTTCTGGATGGTCTCTTTGCGCAGCTGCCCCAAGCGGCCCAAGAGAATATCTATATTCCCATCCGGATCCACGTTGTACCAACCGACACCCATCTCCCCGCAGTGCTTGAGGATGATGTTGTCCATACCCGGGGCAGGACCTTTCGGCGTGTGCTTATAGACGGCGCGGTAGGCTGTGAAATACTCCGACGCACGGTGGCGGAGCATCCCCGGCTCCAAAAGCGTCTGGTTCAAACCGGTCAGCCCGGCGCAGTCCACGACCAAGTCGGCTTCTTCTTCGCCGTCGGATGTTTCTACGCCCAGCACCTTGTTGTTCTCTATCAGCAGGGAGCGCACGGGCTTGCCGTAGGTAATCGCGGCGTGTTGGACGGCATCGGCTTTCAGCTGCCCCAGAAGGGTCGGCCGCCAAATGGGTTCATACTCCCCCTCGGCGCTGATGCGGAAGACGGCTCTTGTCGTCTTGGAGGGGCCGGTCAGAATGCGGTCCTCCTCCTCCGGGAACTTGCGCGGAATCAGATGGGCAAAACCGATTTTGGCGAGGTCGTTGCAGTTGATGTTGTCATACCAGCCGTACTTCCCGGCGAACACTTCCTCCGTGTCGCGCTCGTAGACGGCTACCTCGTGTTTCGCGGAATCCAGCTGCCCCGCCAAGGCAAGTCCCGCTACACCGGCACCGATGATAATGATTTTCAAGGTCTGTCCTCCCCAGCAAGAAGCAAGATGTAAGCGTAAAGATAACAAAAGGTAACAAAAAAAATCCAAAAACAAGAGGCATGAAGCAAGATGTAAGAGTATAGGTAACAATTGGTAACAAAAAAAATCCAAAACAACGCTTACAGTCTTCGGTAAACTGTCAGTTCCCATTTCAAGGTAAGCGTCTGCCTCTCGGCCAAATGCACCAAACCGGGTTTGGCATAGAAGCCGCTGACGCCGCTTGCCGGGTCAGGGAGACCTATCCACGGCTCTATGCACACAAAGGGCGCGTTCGGCACCGACCAGATGCCCAGCACCCGGAACGGAGAACGGAAAGCAAAACGCCAGACCGCCGTCTCCCCGCGCATGAGCGTAACAGCCTCGGATTGTATGCCTTCCAGAATGTGGTTCGTCATGAAGTACTCCGGCGTGAGTAGGACATCCGTGCCGTTAAGGAACACCTCCGGGTCGCTGCCGCCCTCCATGAGGCCGTCCTTATTTATGCGCAGAGCGTGTGCGTTCTCCAGCGTATCAAACCGCAGGAAGTCGCCCTCCTTGTACCAAAAGCCGGGATGGAAACCCAAGGAGCAAGGCAACGCATCCCAAACCGGATTGGTGACGGTTGCCGTTGCTGTCAGTGTGTTGCCGTTTTTTACGCCGTAGCCCACTTCCAAGCGGTAGGGAAATGGGTATTGCGGGTGCGGTCCGCTGTCTCGGAACAACAGTTCATCACGGTAGGTGCGCTTGGGGAGAAAATCCGTGTGCTGCGCAAAACCATGGCAACCCAGTTTGTATGTGTTGCCGCCGTGCTTATACTGCCCGCCCTTGAGCCGCCCGCAAATAGGGAACAGCAGCGGCGACTTCGCCGCCCAGTAGTTCGCGTCCCCTTGCCAGAGGTATTCCTCTCCTCTGTAGCTGACGGATTGCAGCTCGGCCCCATGCGTGTCTGCTGCCGCTGCCAATTCCTCGCTCTGTATCACATAACGCGTTACAATCCCTCCCTTTCCCATAATTATAGCACAGACAGGAAAAGATTGCAAGGAATTGTTTGTGCGGCGGACACCGCTACGCTCGGTGCACCCCCGCTACGCGTAATAAGTTATACCAAAGGGCAACCGGTTACGCGTAGCGGGCGGGGGCGGTGCGTTACCCCCGGCGGCGGTACGTGCAGAACGTATACCGCACCCCCTCCTCCAGCATAGGAGGGGATGCTTCGGTGCATATCCACTGCGGGTCGGCGTCTATATCCGGGAAGTACGCATCGGCGGCGGGGGCGGCGGCATCGATTTTTGTCAGGATACAGGTATCCGCTAACGGCAGCATACGTTCATAAACGGATGCGCCGCCGATGATAAAGGTATTGGGCGGGAGCGCGGCAGCTTCCTCCGGCGAGCGGAGTACGGTCACGCCGTCGGGGTTAAAGTCCGGGTCGCGGGAGAGGACGGCGTGGTTTCTGCCCGGCAGCAAACGCGGGAGACTCTCAAAGGTCTTGCGCCCCATGAGGATGGTATGCCCCATGGTGAGGCGTTTGAAGTTGGCCAAGTCGCCTTTCAGGCGAAAGAGCAGGCGGTTCTCCCGGCCGATGGCATTGTTTCGGTCTATGGCGGCAATAACGGTCATAGAAGCTCCCTGTTTGGTGCATTTTTTGTTACCGATTGTAACTATTGGCGCAGCTATAGGATAATAAACGTGATTCCCCGATTGTATTGCTCAAAGGCGGGGTCTTTCTTCAGCTCCGGGCAGGATTGGAGGGCCTTGCGGGTGTCGGCATCAAAGATGCTGAGGTTTTCACCGGGAATGACACCGTGCACTTTGCCCTTTGCTTTGTAGTCTTGGCAGCGGCGCCGGACGGCTTGTCCGATGGCGCCGCCCTGCCCGGTGGAGCCGTAGCCGTGGATAATTTTCAGCACCTTATACCCCTCTGCTTTGGAGAGGGGCACTAAGTCTTGGAGCCGGCGCACCGCTTCGTTCACGGTGGGCATATCTTCTTTGATGTTGACTTCTCTGATCCCGCTCATAAGCTAAACTCTCCCTGCTTCGCGGCTAACTTGACGTAAACACACACCAAAGCATTCTCCCCGCAAGGGGAGAATACCGCACGCTTGCTTCTTCTTTCTTGCCTCTTGCTTACCACGGCGTGGTCGGCATACCGAGGATGAGGAGAATCAAATCCACCAGTAGGTTCGCCAGATTGAAGCCGATGTAAGCAAATTCTACCAGCACGAAAGGAAGAAATCCGAGAATCGGTCCCGCGACGGGGTTCCAGCTTGTGAAGATGTCCCACAGCGAGCCGAAGCTCTCTGCGATGGATTGCCAAGTACCCATTGGTCCTAACCTCCGAAAATATATAATGGCATTTTAAGTTCTGCTCTATTTTTAACGGCACACTTCCATAACCGCGCGTGCGGCCGGGTATTCGTTTGGATAAGCGACACTTCAGCCGCCGAATAGATTTGCAATCACCTGCTGCCACGATAGGGCATCCGCTGTGCCGCCGGAGCCTATCGAACGGAAACCGTCTATGATGTCCCGAATGCCTCCGGTCACCAACTCCCAAACGGTTGCAGGGGTTTCAAATATGCCCCGGATGAAACTGAAGACGTAGACATAGGGCATGACCAAAGATTCAAAGAAGTTCGCGATTGCGTCCCAGAATTCGGTCATTGGTACTCATCTCCATCCAATCTCAAAACGCGCTCCTGTGCGCGTCAATCTTTCGCGGATTCCAAGATGCCCTTCGCCAAGGCGGCGATGCCTTGGATCTCACTCGGGATAATAATCTTCGTGGCCTGCCCGTTGGCGGCGGCTTTAAACGCCTCCAAGGACTGCAAGGTGATATAGGCCTGCCCGGGGTCTGCCTCGTTGATGAGTTTGGCGGCATCGGCGTCGGCCTGCTGGATTTTGAGGATGGCCTCGGCCTGCCCTTCGGCGCGGAGAATGGCGGACTGCTTCTCCGCCTGCGCGGCAAGGATGGCTGCCTGCTTCGCGGCCTCGGCGCGGAGGATGGCGGACTCTTTCTCGCCCTCGGCTTGGGTAATCTTCTGCTGCTTCTCGCCCTCGGCCGTCAGGATGCGGGATGCCTTGTCGCCCTCGGCGCGGAGGATGGACTCACGGCGCTCGCGCTCTGCCTTCATCTGCTTCTCCATGGCGTTCTGGATCTCACGGGGGGGGAGGATGTTTTTCAGCTCCACGCGGTTGACCTTGATGCCCCAAGGGTCGGTGGCCTCGTCCAAGATGGTGCGCATGCGTGCATTGATGGTGTCGCGGCTGGTGAGGGTCTGGTCCAGCTCCAAGTCGCCGGTGATGTTGCGCAGGGTGGTGGCGGTCAGGTTCTCAATGGCAGCCATCGGACGCTCCACGCCGTAGGTGTAGAGCTTGGGGTCGGTCACTTGGTAGAAGACAACAGAGTCAATCTGCATGGTAACGTTGTCTTTCGTGATGACCGGCTGCGGCGGGAAATCCGCAACGTGTTCCTTGAGGCTCACTTTCTTTGAAATGCGGTCAATGAAAGGAATCTTCAAGTGCAGGCCGGCTTTCCACGTGTCCTTGTAGGTTCCCAGACGCTCAATGACATAGGCCTCCGACTGCGGGACAATGCGGATGTTCGCAATGGCTACGACAATTACAACGACGGCGAGGATGATAAAGGCGATAAGGGTACCCATGATAAGGCTCTCCTTTACAGGATGAATTGTGGTCAAAGCCTACTTAAAACAGTATTCCCTAAAATTTACAGTTAAGTCTTTCCGGAATCAGCAGGGACGAACCGCACTTTCAGAGGGTAATGCCGAGGAAAGAGAGGACGATTGCGATGAGCTGGATAATAGCAGCTACCATAAATACGGTCATGGGGAATCACTCCTTTATTGTGTAGAATCGGTGGTTTCGGCAGCGTCCGCCGCCGGGTCGGCCGGGGAGGGATATGGGTTCGTCCCTGCATTAGCGGTGACGGGGTCGGCGCTGTTCTCCGCAGAGCGGACAATCACCTTTACACCTTCGATGCGCTCCACGGTTACGATGGTCTTTTCCGGGAGGGGGGTATTGCTTTCGGAGCGGGCGGACCACATCTTGCCCTCCACCCAAACCAAGCCGGTACCTTTCAGGTTGTCTATCTCCCGCTTGACCATTCCCGCTTTGCCGAGGACAGTTTCCGGGACATTGGTCGGCTGCGTTTTGTGGCGCAGGGCAAGCACCAGAATGGCTATCATGCCCGCAACCATCAGGATGACCAATAGATTCGTAACGATTATACCGACCATATGTTCCTCTTTGTATGTAAATGTGTGTTTTTATGAACTTTACTGCCGGACGATGAGTTTGACGCCCTCCACGCGCAGGATATTGACGGCGTTGCCCTCGGGAATGTCGGAGCCGTCTTCGGAGCGCGCCGTCCACTCTTGGCCGCCCACTTTGACGATGCCTTTGGACTCCAGATTGCTGATGGCTTCGACGACAGTGCCGACTTGACCGATGACCATGTCGGAATTCGTGGGCACGGAGCGGCTGAGCAGCAGGTGTTTCACGAGCGGACGCGTGGCAATCAGGGCGGCACCGGTCACGACCACGAACAGCACAGCCTGCACCTGGATATTGGCACCCACCAGATTGGAGATCACCGCCGCCAAGCCCCCCACCGCAAACCAGATGGAGAAAAGCTGCATGGAGAGCGCCTCCAGAATGACAGAAGCCACCGTGACGATGAGCCAGATGATGAGCGTAATGTTGACGTTGTTATCCATCAGGAACGCTCCTTTCGCAGAGTATCGCGCAGCCTATCAGCCGGACTGCCTGTTTCGGCGGGGTGATTGCGGACGGTTAACGGCATAGGAAAGTAACAAAATGAAAAATCACCCTAATACAATAATAACAAAAATCGGAGCGCTTGTCAAGGGGTTTGGGAGAATAATTTCAGAAAGTGCTTGACAAAGGCTGTCGGCGGTTATACTACAAATATATATATTCACCCGGGAGGTCCCCCATGAACTTCCGCACTGACTTGGCTTTAGAGATGAGAGAAGCCCACAGCGGTTCTTTTGACGGTTTGCATTCCCGCGAGGAACGGCATGGGCAGATAAAAATTACCCGCGTGGAGGTAACTTCCCAAGCGGGTGCCAAAGCCATCGGGAAACCGGTCGGGATATACGTGACGCTGGAGTTCCCTTCCCTCGACCACTTGCCCGACCTTGGGGAAGAAGCCGTAGAACTCGGCGTGCAGCAATTGCGCGGGCTGATACCGGCAGACGGTGCGGTACTCTGCGTAGGTCTGGGCAACGATGCCATCACACCGGACAGCTTGGGCCCCAAAACCTTGGAGAAGATTCTCGCGACCCGCCACATCAGCGGAGAGCAGGCGCACAGCGTCGGCGTCGGAGAGCTGCGCCCGGTCGCGTGCCTTGTGCCGGGCGTCTTGGGTAGGACGGGCATTGAATCAGCGGAGCTTCTGCAGGCGGCCGTGGAGAAGCTTCGGCCCGGTTGCGTCATCATGATTGACGCGCTGGCCTCGCGGCGGCTCTCGCGCTTAGGTCGTACCGTGCAAATCTCTACCGGCGGCATTACGCCCGGGAGCGGCGTCGGGAATGCGCGGGCGGAAATCAGCCGCGGCACCTTGGGTGTGCCGGTCATCTCCATTGGGATGCCCTGTGTTGTGGACGCCGCGACGCTCGCGGTGGATCTCCTGTCGCAGGGGACGGAAATCTCCCGCGATGACATCCGCGCCACCATGGAACCGGACGGAGAGCAGATGATGGTCACGCCGCGGGAGGTGGATTTGCTGATTGACCGCGCCTCGAAGCTCATCGCCATGATGGTGAACTTAACGCTGCAGCCCAACCTCGCGCCGGAGGACTTTACCGCGCTCATGGGGTAGGCGCTTCGCGAAGCGCGTGGCTGTCAGGGAGATATGGGTGTACTGAAGCGGTACAGATTCTCCGGGGCAATATCAATGCGTCCTCCCGGCCATACTGCTGTGCCGTACTGTAAGAACACGGATCGAAAGAACGTTTCTTCACGCAATGGTTGGAAAGCAGGACCGTCAAAGTCCTGTTTTACATCGAAATACATTTGTATGATCATTCCATAGAATCGAGACAGTTCGGGCATGAGAATCACCTCTTTACTATAGTATACCATAAGTTGATTTAAATGTCAAATAAGAGTACCATCCACAAACACCGGCAAGAGGCAAGAAAGCCTGCCGCACAGCCGCACTTCTTGCCTCTCGCTTTATGCCTCTTGCTTCTTGTTACAGCAGCGCCTCATAGAGAGCCTTGATTTCCGCCACAGAAGTGTCGCGGGGGTTGCCCGGACGGCAGGCATCGGCATAGGCGGATTCGGAAAGGAAGTCGAGGTCCTCTGCCTTCACGATGTCCTTGAGATCCGCGGGGATACCCACATCAGCGGAGAGCTGTTTCACGGCAGCGACGGCGGCGGCGTTGGCTTCCTCCGTTGAAAGCGCTTCGGTGCCGGCGACACCCATGGCCTTGGCAATGTCGCGGTACTTATCACCGGCGGCGGGGGCGTTGTATCCCATAACCGTTGGGAGGAGGATAGCATTAGCGACACCGTGCGGCGTGTCATATAGGGCACCCAGCGGGTGCGCCATAGAATGGACGATGCCCAGACCCACGTTGGAGAAGCCCATGCCGGCGACATACTGCCCGAGTGCCATGCCTTCGCGGCCGTCTGCGGAGCCGTTCACGGCAGCCCGCAGGGAGGCGGCGATGATTTCAATCGCTTTCAGGTGGAACATATCGGAGAGTGTCCATGCGCCTTTCGTGATATAGCCCTCAATGGCATGGGTCAGAGCGTCCATACCGGTGGCGGCAATCAGCGAGGGCGGGCAGGAAGCGAGGAGGTCGGGATCCACGAAAGCACAGACAGGGATGTCGTGCGGGTCAACGCAGACCATCTTGCGGTTGTTCTCCGTGTCGGTGATGACGTAGTTGATGGTGACTTCCGCCGCAGTACCGCAGGTGGTGGGGACGGCAAGAATCGGCACGGTGGGTTTGGTGGTGGGGGCAACGCCTTCGAGGCTGACGACATCCGCATATTCCGGGTTGGCGATGATGATGCCGATGGCTTTGGCGGTGTCAATGGAGGAACCGCCGCCGACGGCTACGATGCAATCCGCGCCGCTTGCCTTGAAAGCCTCCACACCGGCTTTGACGTTCTGCACGGTCGGGTTTGGCTTGATGTCCGAGAAAATCTCGTAGGGAATCCCTGCCGCTTCCAGAGAAGCCGTGACTTTCGCCGTAAGCCCGATTTTGACAAGGACCGGGTCGGACGCCACAAAGGCTTTGGTGTATCCCCTGCCTTTGGCTTCTTGGCCGAGGGCGCTGACGGCTCCCGCGCCGTGGTAAGAGGTTTCGTTGAGAATGAAACGGTTTGCCATGATTGGTTCTGCCTCCTGTTGTATAAAATAAATAGCTTTCCGCATGGTAGAAGTATTGTACCACTTTTAGGAAAGAAATGCAAGGGCTTCTTTGCCTGTGCCGCCCATTTGCCACGCCGCCTGCCGCACCGTCTTTTTTTTGCCGCCGTCCGTTTGCCGTGGGGGACGGCGGTCGGACGAGGCTTTACCGCCGGTTTTGCGCACACAATCTTCGACACATTCCCCGAACCCTCGACAAAATCGGACAAAAACAAATTACACATTGTAATATTTACCATTATTTTGTCATCAGTAATTATAATATTTGTATATTTTTCTTGACATGCCCGGAAAAATATGCTAAACTGGAAGTGGAAGGAAAGAAAAAACCCGCTTTGTTTACACGAAGGAGGAAGCATTATGGATTACCCGAGCCTGCGTTTAACAAAAAACCGCCTGTACTATATCGACCACTTTGAAGGGGAGCAAAGAGCGCACCTGATTGCCATGCTGGAGAAATACCAAGCCGACGGTATCTTCCCGGAGATCGAAGACACCGCCATGCATATGGCATTCGGCGCCGTCGCCAAGAGCATCGATGCCGCGAAGAAATGTGCCGCCACCAAAGCCGCGAAGGCCGCTGCTTCAATGGATTCAGGTGCTTCTGCCGAATCCGCCGGCAGTGCGCCCGCAGAAAACAATCGCACAGCCGCTGCCCGGACAGACGCCCGCACCGCAAGTGCCGCCCCGTCCGCCGCAGCAAAACCGGCGCAAGCTGCCGAAATCACCGCCAAAGACCGCAAATACAAAGACTTCCAACGCTTCTACAAGGCTTTCCCCTTTACCAAAAAAAACAAACTCGGCCTCAAAAAAGCCTATGAGATGTGGATCGACTTCGATATGGATGCTGAACCGATTGAAGTTGTCCTCAAAGCCCTCAACCGCGACAAAGGCCGCGGAAAATTCAACAGACACGCGCCCTCCCTCCACCAGTGGCTCTGCGGGGAGAGTTGGGCGGCGTAGGTATTTATAGGGTACTTGGTGGGAGGCTGCCGGGGGCTTCGCGAAGCCCCCGGCGGTTCGCGAACCGCTATGTGCACATTGGGCTTCGCGAAGCCCCTACCCCGGCGGCTGCGAAACCGGTTTATACACACAGGCGTGCATATATACATCAATATCGACATCGATACCGATATCGACATCCCCCTCTTTAATCTGCTAAAGACCGATTGTCTGTCCTGCGCTTCCCCATTATCGTTCCAGCACAGAATTATCCATCATCAACTGCATATATGCAAACGGATTCTCCGCGCAATTGCCAAATGCGGGAGGCGGGGGCGGTGACAGAAATATACATGGCATAGTGCATATATACATCGATATCGACGTCGATACGGGTACCGACATAGGTATCTTTAAAGCGCTATAGTCTATATGATCATCTATGGATTGACGAAATTAGTTCCAATTCAGCAATATTCACTCAGCGCCGCATATATACAACTGCTCTGCTTTCGCAGACGCGCAAGCACTTGGGGCTTCGCGAAGCCCCCGGCGGTTCGCGAACCGCCTCAACCCAGCTTCTCCATATCTTTTTTCTTAATTTCGGAGCGGCGGATTTTGCCGTTGATGGTGAGGGGCAATTCGGTTACGAAGTCGATGATACGCGGATACTTATAGGGGGCGGTAACGCGCTTGACGTGTTCTTGGAGTTCTTTCTTGAGCTCCTCGGAAGGGGTATAGGCGGGGTCGAGGATAATGGAGGCCTTCACGATTTGCCCGCGCACGGGATCGGGGACGGCGGTGATAGCGGATTCGCGGACAGCGGGGTGTTCAATCAGGGCGGATTCGACTTCAAACGGACCGATGCGGTACCCGGAGGATTTGATGATATCGTCGTTGCGGCCTTTGAACCAGATGTAGCCGTCCTCGTCGCGCCAAGCGGTATCGCCGCTGTGGTAGAACACGGGGCTTCCCGCTTCCTCGGAGATGGGGCAGACGGTTTCGTCCGTGCGCTCTTGGTCATGGAAGTATTGCTCGAAGACACCGTAGGGCTTATCGGCGGGGTTTGGAATGGGAATCATCAGCTCGCCTTCTTCGCCGGCGTCGCAGAGGCGGCCGTCCGGGTCGTAAACATCGATGCGGCTGATGGGCATGGGCTTCCCCATGGAGCCGGGCTTCGGATCCATCCAGACGGTGTTGGCGATGGTGAGAACCGTTTCCGTCTGCCCGAAGCCTTCGCGGACTTTCAGCCCGGTATACTCCAGCCAGCGGTTGTAAACCTCGGGGTTGAGCGGTTCGCCGGCGGTGGTGGATTTCTTCAGGCTCTTGAGGCTGTGCTTGGAGAGGTCGGCCTTGATGAAGAAGCGGTAAATGGTCGGCGGGGCGCAGAAGCTTGTGATGCCGTATTTATCAATGAGTGTCAGCAGGTCGGAGGGCTGGAACTTTGTGCCGTAGTCGTAAGTAAAGACGGTGGCCTCGCAAATCCATTCCCCATAGAGTTTGCCCCAGACGGCCTTGCCCCAACCGGTGTCGGCCACGGTGAGGTGGAGGTCCGTTTCGTCCACACCATGCCAGAACTTCGCTGTCGCGATATGCGCCAGGGTGTAGTAATGGTCATGCAGTGCCATTTTCGGATGCCCGGTGGTGCCGGAGGAGAAGTATGCCAGGAGCGGGTCGCGTCCGCCGGAGAGGGCGGCGCCTGTCGGTTTCGTCCAAGTACCGGTCTGTGCGGCGGCCAAGGCGCCCCAGTCCTCAAAGCCTTCGGCGGGCTCTAAGCAGCAGTAGTGCCCGACGGTGCCGGCGCACTCCGGCATGGCCTCGCGGCAGCAATTGAGGACATAGGGATCGTTGACGGAGATGATGAGGCGCACATCCGCCTTCTGTACGCGGTAGACGATGTCTTTCTTCGTGAGCATATGGGTGGCGGGGATAATGACCGCGCCGATCTTGTGGCAGGCGATAATGAAGAACCAGAACTCATAGCGGCGCTTGAGCATACACATCACGCTGTCGCCCTTCCGGATGCCCAAAGCTTGCAGGGCAAGGGCGTAGCGGTCGCTGCCGGCTTTGATGTCGGCAAAGGTGAAGCGGTGCTCCTCGCCTTGGTCGTTGCACCAGACCATGGCTTCCTTTTCGGGTGTTTCGGCGGCCAAGGTGTCCACGACATCATAGGCGAAGTTGTAGTCGGCGGCGGCATGGATCTCATAGTTCGCAAAGAAGTCCTCATGGGAGGTGAAGTCCGTGCGGATGAACTTATGCAGCACAGGCGTGCGCTCTGCGGCAGGTGCTTCAACGGTAGTGGGACACATATATCTGCAATCTCCTAATCATTTGTTATGGTGTCAGCAGCCTCACTCGGCGGTGATGACGATAATCGCTTGGGCCGCCTCGCCGTTCAGGGCTTTCAGGCCGTGCGGCTGGGAGGCATCGAAGTAGAGGCTGTCGCCGGGTTGGAGGATAAGCACATCGTTGGCAATGCGCACGGCATAGCTGCCGGTGAGGACGTAGTGGAACTCCTGCCCGGTGTGGCGGGTCATCTCGAAAGGCTCCTCTTCCGGCTTCACGGGGATGGTGATGAAGTACGGCTCCATCTCATGCGCGGCATAGTTCGAGGCCAAGGCGCGGTAGTGGTAGCTCGGCTTGCGGTTGACAGCGGCGCCCTTCCCGGCGCGGACGATGCAGTAGCGGTGCAGTTTCGCGGGTTCGCCTGTCATGAGTTCCGTCACACTCACACCCAAGACGGGCGCCATATTATGCAGGGCGGCGACCGGGATCTCCAAGTCGCCGGACTCGTAACGCTTCAGCGTCTCTGCGTCTATGCCGGTCTTTTCGGCGAAGGCTTCGGGGGTCAGGTTGGCCTCCTCGCGGGAGGAAGCGATTCGTTGTGCGATTTCGCGGTTGATGTCAATTTCAGGCATGGCAGCCTCCTGATAGTAAGGATAGTTTGTATTGGAATCGATTTGGAATCAGAGCAGGTTTTCATGAATCCAGCGGGCAACCCCGTCGGCATCGCAGGTGCCGCAGCAGGCATCGGCGGCGGCTTTGCATTCGTCTATAGCGTTCCCCATGGCGACACCGATACCTGCGAAAGAGAGCATCTCGACGTCGTTGCAGTCATCCCCGAAGGCGATGATTTCCGCGGGGCGGATGCCCAGGGCGTCGGCGAGGATGCGCAGGCCGCCCGTCTTGGTTGCGGACATGGGCATCAGCATGGCGAAGCAGTGGTAGGAGATTTCCAAGTAGCACAATTCCGGCAGGAGAGCGGACATGGTTTCCTCCGCTTCCCGAGAGAACGCCGATTGCTCCGGGAGCCAGTAGCTGATACGGTAGGCAGGCTCCTCCGGCAAATCCGACAGGTCACTTTGCAGCGGGCTGTGCGCCCAAGCGTTCAACTGACCGCCCTCGCCCGGGCTGTAATAGAAACCGGAGGGCAGAGAGATCCCGAACTCCAGCGCCGGCACTTGCCGCCGCAGCGCCGTCAGCATAGACCGGACGGCGGCGGCGGGTATGACCGCCTCATACAGGATTTCCTCCCCGAGCGTCACCAGGGCGCCGTTGTCCAGAACCAAACCGACCGGCTGAAGCACCTCCCGGTAGGCGGCGGCGCCTTTGTGCCGACCCGTTGCGTAGGCAATGCGAATCCCCTTCTCCCGCACCCGGCGGAAGGTGTCCGCAGTGAAGTCGGAGATGGTTTTGTCCGTGCGCAAGAGGGTGTAGTCTAAGTCCAAGGCGATGAGTTTGGGTGGCATGGCATTGTCCTCCTTTCACAGGGGCTTCGGGGCGCGGCGTTTCCGGACCGCCTGCACGGCTTTTCCGGTCAGGGCAGTCCAAATCCGCTGCCCAATCTGCTGCCAGAACAGGAAGTCCGCGGCGGCACACAGGGCAAAGGTACCGAAAACGGCAAGCAGGACATAGGGGTAGAAGCCGCCGCCGTTTGCGTGTTCGGTCATGGGGAACAGATGCTCCAGCACCGTCGTGTGGAGCAGGTACACCCCGAACGTGCAGCCGGAAACGGTATTGATAATACGGGAGGTAAAGGGCTTGCGCCCGATGAAGTACAGTACCCAATGCAAGGCGCTCAGGAATGCCGGGAGGTACTCCGGCTGGTGCATATACCAAAGCCTGTCCATGACCCCGCCGAAGAAGTTGACCGAGAGGACCGTCGTCAGCAGCAGGACAGCACTCCAAGCAAGGGCGAGCCGTAGCTGCACAGATGCCTTCCCTTTCGGCGGGAAGCGGCGGAAGTACGCGCCGATGCAGTACAGTGCAAAGAACCAAGTCAGGTAGGACGCGCCCAAGGGGTTGGTGATGCGGCCGTATACTGCCAGAAGCACGGAAGGCAGCAGACAGAACAGCGCGAAGCTCAAAAGGCACAGGCGGCGCAGACTGCCCTCCTCCAAGCTGCACAGGAAGCGGTTCAGCCATGGGGAGAAGAGCATCAGACCCATGTAGATCGTGATGAACCACCAACGGTTCTGCGACAAAGGAGAAAGCAGCTGCAGCAAATCCGAGAAGCCCGGCAGGGCGCGGTTTGCCGCTGCGGAGAGTACGGCGAGTGCCGCGGCATAGAACCAAGTCTGTCCCGCGAGGTTCCAAAGCCGGTGCGGCCGGAACGGCGTCTGCACACCGTAGTACCCCGCCAAGAGGAGGAACACATTGTTGGCGGGGCGCCCGAAAGCGATGAGCATCGCCACCGCGCTGCCGCGCAGTTCGGACGGCGCCGTTACCGCCAGCGTGTACGGCTCCTCCAGCAAGGAGTGGTACAGCACAATCAGGAGCATCGCGAGAATGCGAAGCAGCTCCGGGTTGGAGTTGCGCGCCGCCCGGGCAGGCAGGTAAAGGGGCAAGCCTTGATCACCTTTCGCTGCGGACATAGGCGCACTCCTTGCATCATCCCTGATAATACATAGCGGCAACGGGCGGCAGGATGCCGCTCCTGCTGCTAACTGCTCTTGCCCAGTGCGATGGCTTTGCGGTTGGCTTCCAGCAGGTCGGCTTTCCGGGGAGGGATGCACTTTCGGAGTGCCGCAAGCACAGTGGCATCGTCCGCCAAATCCAGTTCGGCGATGACCTTGCCCAAGAGGATCATGTTCAGCAGCCCCGGCAACCCTTCGTCGGATGCCATAACGGAGGCCGGCAGGGCGTACTCGGTGATGTCCGTGCGCTCCGAGCGGATGTCTATCAAACCGCTGTCGGCGAAGAGCTTCCCGCCGGGAACCACCGCCGGCTCATACTTCACAAACGAGGGCTTGTTCATGGCAATCAGCACGTCGGGCTTGAGGACAATGGGCGAACCCACCGGCGCGTCGGAGAGCACGACGGAGCAGTTGCACGTACCCCCGCGCATCTCGGGACCGTAGGAGGGGAGCCAGGACACTTGCTTGTCTTGCTGCATCCCAATGTACGCCAAGAGCTTCCCGGCGAAGAGGATGCCCTGCCCGCCGAAGCCGGCGAGTAAGATGTTCGTGGTCATGCGTCTGCACCTCCCTGTGCCGCGCCTTTGTCGCGGTATACCCCGAGCGGATAGTAGGGGAGCATATGCTCCCGCAGCCACGCCAAAGCTTTCACCGGATTCATGCCCCAGTTGGTGGGGCAGGTGGATACGACTTCGATCAGGGAGAAGCCCTTGCCCTCGCTCTGGTATTGGAAAGCTTTGCGGATGGCAGCGGCGGCTTTCCGGACGTTCTTGACACTGTCCACAGACACCCGCTCAATGTAAGCGGGACCGTCCAGCGTGGCGAGCAGCTCCGAGACGCGCACCGGGTAGCCCGCCACCGTAACATCCCGCCCATAGGGGGAGGTCTGCGTGACCTGCTCCGGGAGGGTGGTCGGCGCCATTTGGCCGCCGGTCATGCCATAGATGGCGTTGTTGATAAAGATGATGGTGATGTTCTCCCCGCGGGCGGCGGCATGGACGGTCTCCGCCGTACCGATGGCCGCCAAATCCCCGTCCCCTTGGTAGGTGAAGACGATGTTTGCGGGGTTGGCGCGCTTGATGCCGGTCGCTACCGCCGGGGCGCGGCCGTGCGCTGCCTGCGCCATATCGCAGTTGAAGTAGTTGTAAGCAAATACCGCGCAGCCAACGGGCGCAACCCCGACGGCCTTTTCGGTGATGCCGAGGCTGTCGAGTGCCTCCGCCACCAAGCGGTGGACAATGCCGTGCGTACAGCCGGGGCAGTAGTGCAGCGGCGCATCGGTCAGACCTTTGGGTTTCTCAAATACGACTGCCATCAGACTGCCTCCTTTGCTGCGTTTTCTATCGCCGTGAGAATCTCCTCGGGAGAGGGGACGTTGCCGCCGGTACGGGTGCAGAGAGACACCGGGCGTTTGCATTCGATGGCCAGACGTATGTCGTCTATCATCTGCCCTTTGGAGAGCTCCACGCACACAAAGGCTTTCGCGGTCTCGGCGAGCTGTGCCAGCGGAACCTTCGGGAAGGGCCATAGGGTAATCGGGCGCAGCAAACCCGCTTTGATGCCCTTTGCCCGCGCAGCCGTGACGGCCGAGCGCGCAATCCGCGCCGGCGCACCGTAGGCGGTCACGACAATCTCCGCGTCGTCGGTCAGGAACTCGTCCCAGCGGACTTCGTTTGCCTCGCAGGCGGCATACTTCTCGGCATAGCGCTTGTCGAGGAGGACTTCCAGTGTGTCCGGCTCTATGTACAGGGAGTTGATGATGTTGGGCTTGCGCGCTCCCTTGGTGCCGGTCAAGGCCCAGGGCTTGCCGTCGGCACAGAAGGGCGGGGCATCGGACGCGCTGACTGCCACCGGCTCCATCATCTGCCCCAGCACGCCGTCGGAGAGGATCATGGCGCACATCCGATATTTGTCGGCAAGGTCAAACGCCAGCTTGGTGAAGTCATACATCTCCTGCACACCGGAGGGAGCTAGTACGATGTTGCGGTAATCCCCATGGCCGCCGCCCTTGACGCACTGCCAATAGTCTCCTTGAGAGGGCTGAATGCCGCCCAAGCCGGGACCGGCGCGCATGATGTTCACGACCAGCGCGGGGATGTCCATGCCCGCAATGTAGGAGATGCCCTCGCTCTTGAGCGCCACGCCCGGGGAGGAGGAGGAGGTCATGGTGCGCACACCGGCGGCGGCGGCGCCCGCAACCATATTGATGGCGGCGACCTCGGACTCTGCCTGCAGGAACGTGCCGCCTATCTTCGGCATACGCTTGGCCATGTAGGCCGCTATCTCCGTCTGCGGCGTGATGGGGTAGCCGAAGTAGTGCCGGCAACCGGCGGCGACAGCTGCTTCCGCTATTGCCTCGTTGCCTTTCATAAGAACTTTCTCAGCCATATTGTACCTCTGCATGGGCAGGCAGGGAAACCTGCCCGTTGTTATTTCTCTACCGTGATAACGCAGTCGGGGCACATGGTTGCGCAGAACGCGCAGCCGATGCACTTGTCTTGCTCCGCGACTTTGGCGGGGTGGTAGCCCTTGGCATTGAGTGTATCTTTGTCCAGAAACACGATTTTCTTCGGGCAGGCCTCCACGCACAGTCCGCAGCCTTTGCAGACCGCTTCCTCAAAAGTGACTTTAGCCATAAATGGACCACGCTTCCTTTGTATATAGGGTCAGGGGGAGTTTCTCGCCGGGGAGGGGGGCTTGGAAAGGCACCGCTTCCGGTACGCAGCTCAGGACAATCGGCAGCCCTGCGGCGTGCGCCAACGCTTTCATCATAGGCAGCTTGGCCGCTATCGTTGCAGGCATTGTTTCACGCCCGAGGTTCGGGTTGGATACGATTCCCGTGAAGCGCAATCCGGCTGCCGCCTCCATCTCTTTGCGCAGCTCCAGTATCATACGGATTTCGGCAGAGAGCGGGCGGTAGGGGTTGACAACCATCCAGAAATCACAGTCCTTGATGCCGTAGCGGCCGAGTACCGTAGCGCCGTCATCGCCGCCGACATCAACGAACACCTGTTCGTTATCATCTTCCAAATGTTCCACGAAACCGGCCGGGAGCCATACGGACTCCACGTTGGAGTTGACGAAGTTCGAACTGACAAGCTCTGCACCCGCCGCTTCCAGCGCCTTCCGGCTGTCCGCACTGCGGAAGTAGGGGTTGACGACATCCAGATCGACGAGAACCGTCGGCTTGCCGCTTTGCGCGGACCTGCACGCCAGATTGACCGCAACCGTCGTTTTGCCGGAACCGTAATGCCCCGCGAGGATAACTACGCGATTCATAGCGCGCACCCCATGCAGGACACGGTCGTATTCCCAATAACACCACGGTTGATGAACCGCACGGCTACCACCCCGATTCCGGCGCCGGACCGGTTTGTCCGGCGAAGTATTAAACTATATTATATACTATCCTCCCCCATTTGTCAAGGGATTATGGAAAAATTCGGTTTTTCCCCGGCTTGCTTCCCGATTGCAAAAAATTGCCTGCTGCGCTTTTGTATATTTTCCCAAAAAGGCTTGCAATCCGCGGCGTTATGTGATACAATCTATTATGTTAAAGAATTTGTCGGATTAAGGAGGAATATGTCGAATGGTTCCGGTCGCTTCTGTAACGCTCCTGCCCAACGAGGGTAAGGCTCTGGAAATCGAAACGCCGGACGGTGTGTTCTTGCGCTACCCTGTCAAGACACACGTGATTATGAAGGATGACAATCTCGAGGATGTCCTCGATACCTACGTCCGCCCGCACCTCATGGAGGGGGATTCCCTCTTTATCAGCGAAAAGATTGTTGCTATCACCCAAGGACGTGCCTTTGATATTGACGACATCAAGGTCTCTAAGTTCGCACGCTTTATGTGTAAGTTCGTCTATAAGTCCCCCTATGGCATCGGCCTCGGCTCCCCTTGGACCATGCAGCTCGCTGTCGATGACATCGGTAAACCCAAACTCCTCTTCGCCGCCGCTTGCTCTGCTCTCACCAAACCCTTCGGCGTCCGCGGTGTCTTCTATAAAATCGTCGGCGATGCCGGCAGAGCCATCGACGGACCCTGTGATTACACAATTCCCCCCTATAACCACTACGCCAAACTCGCTCCCAAAGACCCCGATAAGGTCGCTCGGCAACTCTCTGCCCACTTGGGCGGTATCCCTGTCATTATCATAGACGCCAATGACATCGGCCGCGAAGTCCTCGGCCGCAGCTCCGAGGACATCCCTATCCCTCTGTGTAAAGAAATCTTCCGCGATAATCCCCTCGGCCAAAAAGATCAGGGTACCCCCCTCTGCTTGGTCCGCCGCGCCGTTGGGTGAGGCGGGAGCCGCATTGCGGCTCCATGGGGGGGACCGCAATGCGGTCCCAGCGCAGGAGGCCGCAATGCGGCCTCTTGGGCGGGCGCGTAATACGCGCCCCTACTTCATCACAATCTCCGCCATAAGCAGCGCAATAACGCCCGGCACGCCGCCCACAGCGGACACCCCTAAAGAAAACCAGTTGACGCTGATAGCGGAACCGGTCAGCATACCGAGGGCGTTGACGGCATACAGACCGCATACACCCGAGAAAGCCGACAATATCAGATTGCGCACGAAGCGGCGGCTCTTGAGCATGGCTAGCAGGATGAGTAAACCCGCGCCGGCGGCGACGGCGTAGAGCAGGATGCGAAGTGTGTCTGTCATATGTAGCCCTCCGGGGGATTGAATTCAATTCAATTCAAGCATAATCACTCATAGTTTCCGGTTCGATATGAACGCGCATATTCCGTTCCCTGGCCTGCTTGGTCAGGTAGGCATAGCGGGCTTTCAGGGCGTTCATTTGGTAGATGGCGGCTTCGATGAGGTCATCGTCGCTTTCGAGTTCAAAGAGGGAAACGACGTTGTCCATCTGGCGGCAGCAGTCTCGGATTTCTTCAATGAGATTGGCGGTTTCAGCGGCAGCGGGGTCGGCGGGCGCGTCCTGTTTTTTGCGGAACAAGCGGTGGGACATTTTTTCTACCTCCGTATTGCATTGCAAGCCAAAATGTGATACAATTATATCTATACGAAGTGTGGGCAAGTTATGCCTTGCTTAAACGCAGTGAGGAGAAAAAGATGGACACCTTTTTTCCCTATCCCATGCTGTTGAAGCCTTTTGTATCTGAGCCGATATGGGGAAGCGAACAGTGGGTTTGCTCCGCGCACGAGCACGGACAATCTGTAATCATCAACGGGGCGTATGCCGGGAGGGGCTTGCGGGATGTACTGGAGGCGTATGGGTTTCCGCCGCAGCCTTTACCGCTTGTAAAGATTATAGAGGCGCGGGAGAAACTCTCCGTACAGGTGCACCCTGCGGACGGTTCTCCCATATTGAAGGAAGGGGAAAGAGGCAAAACGGAGTGCTGGCTCATCTTGGAAGCCGCACCCAAGGCTTCCCTTGTACTGGGCTTGGAGCGCCAAGTAGCGGCGGAGGCGTTCCAAGCGGCGATTGCCGAAAACGCCTTGGAACCCCTCCTGCACTATGAGCCTGTCCGCGCCGGCAATGCGTTCTTCATCCCGCCCGGCACCATCCATGCCATCGGCGGAGGCATTACGCTTGCGGAGGTGCAGCAATGCTCTGACACCACCTACCGCATCTATGACTACGGCAGACTGCAGGACGGCAAACCGCGGCAGCTCCATACCGAACAAGCGTTGGCTGTCAGCAAGCTGCAGCCGGTTCAGGCAAAAACGGAATTGCCCATAGAATGTGCGCACTTCAAAACCTATCTGTGCAGGAAGGGGACTGTCCCGCCGTTTGCGTTTCTGCATCTGCTGGTATTAGAAGGTACAGCCGCCGTGCAGACGCAGAACTTTGAGATCCCGTTGCGGCAATATGGGAGCTTGCTCCTGCCGCCGGGTTTCGGTGCGTTTGAAATCAAAGGCACCGGCACAGTATTGGCTTCCTATGGGAAAGAGGTACAAGAATGAAGACGCTCAGGCGCCGCTGTCGGCAGCTTGCACAAGAGAATGCGGCTCTGCGGGAGGAGGCGGAGCGCTTGTCTTTCGCGCCGCCCGCCGTTTCTTCTGCCACCGGCACCGCCGATACCGCGCCGCAAGCGTATGCAGGCCGCTTCCCGCAACTCGCCGCCATCGACCGCGCATACGCAGACCGCGGGGAGCCGCGCTATACCGCCTTTGCAGATTTGGAGGCACTCTCTGTACATATGCGCTGCTTTTCTGCGTCGCGGCTCGGTTTCTACACCGAGGTGCATACTTTCAGTATATTCCTTGCCGCGCTGGCTTGCGGGAAAACCGTTTACTTGCGCGGGGGGGCGCCGGAAAGTGCCATCGCCGTGCCCTATGCGGCGGCTCTGGCGTTGGGGGAGGAACTTGACTGCCCGGGTGCAGATCGTGCGGAGCTAACCGCAGCCCTCTACCGCGCCCATTGGGATGCCGCACCGAAGTTTATTCTCCTCCCGCCCGGCACAAAGCCGCCGGCGGATTACAGCGGAAGCGGTATCCGCCTGGCAGCGGGCGCTTGGCCGGATGACCCGCGGTATTTACAGGGCGGCTGTTTGGCTTTGCCGGCGAATGTCCGCTATTTGAGCTTGGAGCCGCAGCACAAAGCAATCGGGTTTGTTGCACCGCCCGCGCAGGAAGCACCATTCCCGGCGATGTTTACAGCGGCGCGACCGGTGCGCGACAAGCAGTTGCGGCAGATGTTTACGGAGGCGGCCGCATGGCATCCGGTTCCGGAGGGCAGCGAAACGACCTACAGGCAGATAGAGACCTTGTTGGCAAACGAACTGATGCTTTCCGCCGCGGAGAGGGGTTGGGCGCAGTTCGAGAAGTTCCACGGGGTCTGTGCATCTTGCGGCATGGGCGATGCGGCGGCATTGGATGCGTTCCTGTACCACCACGCGCTGCGTTGTCTGGAGCGGACGGAACCCGCCGCGCGGCGTTGGCTGCTGCCGCAGCTGCTTCCGATATTGCACGAGAGCGGCTGTACTGCAACGGCCTCTTGGGTAGATACCCTGATTCACGCCGGCGCACCTAAAAAATAGTTACAATCGGTAACAAAAAAATCCGAACAAGGAAGAAAATTCATAAACCCCTTGATTCACGCCGGCGCACCTGAAAATAGTTACAATCGGTAACAAAAAATATCCGAACCAAGAAGAAAATTCATAAACCCCTTGATTCACACCGACACACCTGAAAATAGTTACAATCGGTAACAAAAAATATCCGAACCAAGAAGAAAATTCATAAACCCCTTGCATTTTGTCCGAATTTATGATAGAATGATAGCATAGCCATTTCTACATAGAATTGAGTATACACACCATGCGATTTGAATGCTGCGATAACCGCAATGCCAAGTATGACGGCTTCTGCCTGATTAAGACCTGTGAGGTGAAGCAGGGCTCCCGCGGGCCGTATATGGATATGACACTCGCCGACCCGGACGGCGAGATTACCGCCAAAATCTGGGACTACAATGCGGAAACGTTCGGTGTCTACCAGCCCTTTGATTTGGTGAAAGTGCGGGGGAAGTATAACACATTTAACGGGCAGGAGCAGTTCATTGTGGAGCGTATCCGCCTGACGGATGAAACCGACAACGTCAAGCTCAGCGACTTCGTTGCGTGCGCGCCCTATGACCCGGCAGAGATGATGCAGGAAGTCCGCGATACCGTAGCGGCTTTTACCAACCCGGATTTGAAGCTCCTCGTCAGCACCATTCTCGATGACAATGAGAAGAACCTCCTCTTTTGGCCGGCCGCCGTGCGTCTCCACCACGCCGTCAACGGCGGGCTGCTCTGGCACGTGACGAACATCCTCAAACTGGCGAAAGGCGTTGTGCAGGTCTATCCCTTTGTCGATACGGATTTGCTCTATGCCGGCATCATCCTGCATGACATCGAGAAGCTCGGGGAGTTCGAGGTGACGCAAGTCGGGCTTGCCACCAACTACACGCCGTTCGGCAACCTGGTGGGACACCTTGCGGGCGGCGCGATCTACATCGCGCAAGTGGGCGCATCGCTGGGCACCGACCCGGAGATTCTGATGCTCTTGGAGCATATGCTCATCGCTCACCACGGCGTCCCGGAGTTCGGTTCCGCCATCCGTCCGCTGTTCTTGGAGGCCGAGCTGCTGTCCGCCCTCGACACCCTCGACGCCAATGTCTACCAGTTCCGGGAGAACCTCAAGAACATGAAAGCCGGTGACTTCACCAAGAAAGTCTGGTCGCTGGAGGATCGGAAACTCTATGCCCACGGCCGCGTGAATTACAGCCAAGAGACCTGACCCCTCCCGGAGGCAAGCCCTCCTGCCGCGAAGTGAAGAAGCGGACGCGGTTTTGAAGGTGCCGCCCCGCAGCGTATACGCCCGAAGCATGCCCCATTCCACACAAACGAAAGCGAGTTGTTGAAACATGATGATCTTCTCCATCCTCGGCACTGCCATCTCCCTGCTGGTCTCCCTCGGAACACTCATCGCAGCGCCTTTCCTCGCCATCGCCGATTTGATTATCTCCGGCGGTGAGCCGTGGGATCTCATCCATGCCGCGCACCAAGCCGCCCTGTGGTGCTGGTCTGCGGTTATCATGATCTTCCCGCTGTAACGGACAAACACATCCGCTTCTTCAAAAACCGATGTACGGCGCCGGCCACGAATTGAATCGTTTGAAAGTGAGGCAAAGTCAATGTTAGTCACGCTCCTTCTCACCCTCTGGTCCCTTTTGGTTTCCGCTGTTTTGGGTCTGATTCAGCTCTTCGCGGGAGAACTGGATTGGGCTGTGGAGTTCATCAAAGCCTGCTGGGATGCCACGCGGCTCATGTTCCCGTGGTAAGCAGCCATAGGTGCTGATATGTACCGCAAAACCGCTCGTATGAGCTGTGCCGATTCCATCTGTCACTTCAGCGCAGGGCAAGTACCCCTTGCCTTGTGTTTGCATTTCCCCCAACACACATGAACAGGAGAAGCCCACCAATGAAACAATTCCCCATCGGTGTCTTAGTTGACTGCTTCAAACAACCCATGCCGGAGGCACTGGCCTCCGCCGCCGCCGTCGGCTGCACGGGCGTGCAGGTCTACTCCACCCGGGGCGACCGCGCCCCGGAGAACATGAATGCGGCCGCCCGGCGGGAGTTCCTCGACCTTGTGAAGAGCCACGGCTTGGTCATTTCCGCCCTGTGCGGCGACTTGGGCGGCGGCGGCTTCACGAAACCGGACATGAACCCCGCCAAGATTGAGAAATCCAAGCGCATTTTGGACCTCGCCAAAGACCTGGAGACGGATGTCGTAACCACACATATCGGCGCGGTGCCGGCCGACCCCAACCACCCCCGCTACATTCTCCTGCAAGAGGCCTGCGGGGAGCTGGCGCGCTATGCCGATTCCGTCGGGGCGCACTTTGCCATTGAGACCGGTCCCGAGGATGCGCCGACCCTGAAAACATTCTTAGACTCCCTCGGCTCCCGCGGCGTTTCCGTCAACTTGGATCCCGCCAACTTCCGGATGGTCACCGGGCAGAACGAGGCAGAGGCGGTGTATCTGCTCAAAGACTACATTGTCCACACCCACGCCAAGGACGGCCGCCGCAACTACTATGTGGACCCGGACGTGGTCTACGGTATGCGCCCGCGCACGGAGAACGACCACATCATCACCGGACCGTCCTTTGAGGAACTGCCCTTGGGCGAAGGGCAAGTCGAGTGGCCGGCCTACCTCCAAGCGCTGGAGGACATCGGTTACAGCGGCTTTTTAACCATAGAGCGCGAATGCGGCAGTCAGCCCTATGCCGACATCGCCCATGCCGTGAAGTTCCTGCAAGGACAATGGGCATAGCCTGCACCAAATCAAACAGAAAGGCAATCCATATGCAAATCAGCGTATCGAGTTACAGCTTCAGCCAGTACACCAACCATGGCAAACTCAGCATGAAAGAACTCATCGGCAAAGCCAAGGAAATGGGCTTTGACGGCATTGAGTACACCAACATCCTTGACTGGGACGGGCACACCCCGGAGGAGAACGCCGCCATCCTCCGCGAGGAGGCGGAGCGCGTCGGGATTCCGATCATCCACTACACCATAGGCGCGGACTTCCTCTGTGCAAAGGGCGCGGACTATATGGCCGAACAGCTCTTCCGCGAGGTAGACATTTGTGAGATACTGGGTGCCAAGGCTCTGCGCCACGATGTCACGACCGGCTTCCCGAAAGAGAAGCGCGCCTATCTGTCCTATGACCAAGCCATAGAGATTGCCGCCCCCGCCATCCGCAAGGTGACGGAATACGCGGCATCCAAGGGCATCAGCACCTCCACGGAGAACCACGGCCGCTTCTCGCAGGACGCGGAGCGCGTGGCCTCCCTGATCGGTGCTGTGGGGCATCCGAACTTCGGTGCCTTGGTGGACATCGGCAACTTCGTCTGCGCAGATGAAGACCCGCTGCACGCCGTAGGAATTCTCGCGCCGATGGCAAAGCACGTCCACGCCAAGGACTTCCATGTGAAGTCCGGCAACGCCGCCTCGCCGGGGGAGGGTTTCTTCCGCTCCCGCGGCGGCAACTACCTGATGGGCTGCAATGTCGGGCACGGTGACGTGCCGGTGTACCAATGCCTCGGCATCCTCAAGCGCGAAGGCTATGACGGGTACATCTCTGTGGAGTACGAAGGCAATGAGGACACGTTCCGCGGCGTCCGCATCAGCAAGGACAACATAGCCCGCTACTGGGCCCAAGCTTGAGCAGTGTCTGCATCAAAGGGGCGCACTTCGTGCGCCCCTCTCTGTTATGCAATCCGATTATTCCTCTTCCTCCGCCTCTTCCGCTTCGGCTGACGGGGGCGGCGGGAGGATTTCCACCTCCACCTCGGCGATGCGCTGCTCTTCCATCTCCTTGACGGTGAAGAGCAGGTTGCCATGGCGCACAACCGGATGTTCGTCCGGCTTAGGGATGTAGCCCAACTCATTGATGATAAACCCGGCAACGGTGTCAAAGTCCCCCTCCGGGAGGGCTGTCTTCGTCCGCTCGCCGACCTCATCTACATCTGTCGTGCCGTCAAGCAGCAGGTGCGTTTCGTCTATCGGGCTGACATCCTCCTCTTCATTGTCGTACTCATCCTGAATCTCGCCGACAAACTCCTCGAGGACGTCCTCTAAGGTGATGAGGCCGCTTGTGCCGCCGTACTCGTCTTTCACGATGGCAATCTGCGTCTTGCGCTTTGTGAACTCCGTGAACAGACTGAGGCAGCCCATGGTCTCGGGGACATAGTACACATCGCGCATCACATCCGCGGGCTTGAGATCCGCCGGCAGGTTCTTGCCGATGTACTTGAGTAAATCCTTGACATAGACAATCCCCAGGATGGTATCCATGTCCTCCTCATAAACCGGCAAGCGGGAAACGCCCTCCTCCATGGCCAAGCGCACAATATCCCCGACGGTTTCCTCTTTGTCCACACCGACAATTTGGGTGCGGTGGGTCATGACCTCTGTCACCGGCGTGTCGTCTATGTCAAAGACGTTGGCAATGATCTCGCCCTGCCCGTCCTCCAATACGCCGCGTTCCACACCGATGTCCACCATCATGCGGATTTCTTCCTCGGTGACGTGGTTTTCCTCGGCGTTGGGGTCGATGCGCAGCAGGCGCAGGATGACATTGGAGGTGCCGTTCACGGCTGCCACCAAGGGCTTGAACAGCCCGGAGAAGAAGCGCAGGACATTCACAATCCGGAAAGAGATTTTTTCCGGGTTGCGCATACCGATGCGCTTGGGAACGATTTCCCCCAGCACCAAGGAGAAGAAGCTGACGATGATGGTAATGATTACCATCGAGGCGCCTGAGACCACGCCCTCCCAGTTGTCGGGCAGAAGCGGCGCCAGCACCCTGTCCAGCCGCGATACAAAAGACTGCGCCGCCGCGCCGGAGGCCAAGAAGCCGGCCAGCGTGACGCCGATTTGTATCATGGACAGGAACTTGCCCTTGTCCTTGAGGAGCTTCAGGAGCCGGCGCGCCTTACGGTTTCCTGCGGCGGCGTAGGCCTTCAGCTTGTTGTCATTGAAAGTCACAACCGCAATCTCGCTCATGGCGAAGAATGCGTTGCACAGAATCAGCAGCAGGAGCAGAAGAAGCTGCGGCAGCACGGTGCCGTCGGAAGCTCCTGCCAAGATGGTACTGCCGGGGTCGGGGTCGGGTTGCATGTGTCAGTCACTCCGTTGGTTTTTCATCTTATCTAACCCTTAGCTTGCTGGGGTTAGACTATTATTATACACTTTTTATATGTGGAAGTCAATGGTTTATTCGTATAATGGACCGGAAACCGGCAGACATCACACCGCCGCCCGGCGACAGATAGCCGAACGGCGGTGCTTGGGGCGTATTCTTATTTCTCGTCTATGCAGGCGATGCCGGGCAGTTCCTTGCCCTCCAGGAACTCCAAGGAGGCACCGCCGCCTGTGGAGATGTGGCTCATCTTGTCCGCAAAGCCGAGCTTCTGCACGGCCGCCGCGGAATCCCCGCCGCCGATGATGCTGATGGCTCCGGACTCTGCGACCGCCGTGGCGATGGCAATGGTGCCTGCGGCGAACTTCTCCCATTCCGAAACACCCATGGGACCGTTCCAGATAATGGTTCCGGCACCCTTCAGCGCGTCCGCGAAGAGCTTGCGGGTCTTTTCGCCGATGTCCATACCCATCCAACCGTCCGGCAGTTCATCGCTGTCGACGGTCATGGATTCCGTGTTGGCATCGAATTCCTTGCCGACGACGGTATCTATGGGCAGGAGGAACTTCACGCCCTTGTCCTTCGCCTTTTGGAGCATCTCCAGCGCGAGGTCATACTTGTCCGGCTCGTTGAGGGAGGTGCCGACGCCGTAGCCCTGCGCCGCGAAGAACGTATACGCCATACCGCCGCCGACAATGAGTGTATCTACTTTTTCCAGCAGATTGGAAATGACACCGATCTTGTCGGATACCTTTGCGCCGCCCAAGATGGCCACGAGCGGACGTTTCGGGGCTTCGAGCGCCGCGCCCATGAACTCCAGTTCCTTTTGGATGAGCAGACCGACGGCGGAGGGCAAATTATCGGCGACCCCTGCCGTGGACGCGTGCGCGCGGTGCGCGGAGCCGAAAGCGTCGTTGACATACAAATCCGCCAGCGCGGCAAACTGCTTGGAGAGGTCGGCATCATTCTTGGTTTCGCCTTTCTCAAAGCGTACATTCTCCAGAAGCAGTACCTCCCCCGGTTGGAGTGCCGCAGCTTTCGCCTGCGCATCGGGACCGACGACATCCGCCGCCATCTGTACGGGCAGCCCCAGCAGTTCGGAAAGCCGCGCCGCTACGGGAGCCAGGGAGAACTCCGCCTCCGGACCGTTCTTCGGACGGCCGAGGTGGGAGCAGAGGATAACCGCAGCGCCCTTGTTCAGCAAGGCTTGGATGGTCGGCAGGGAGGCCACGATGCGCTTGTCGGATGTGATAACGCCGCCCTCCATCTTGACATTGAAGTCACAGCGGACGAGGACTTTCTTTCCCGACACATCCAGGTCGGACACAGACTTTTTCGCAAGTACGTTCATAGCAGTTCCTTTCGTCAGAGCAGGATTCGTTCATTTGCGCTTCGCACAATATCAGTATTATACCCCAAACGTTGGGATTTGTCAAGGGTTGCGGTTGTTTATTCAAATGTTAACACTTTAAAGCGGGTCTATTGACAGAATTATAAGAATGGTATATAATTACTCCGTAGATTTGCTGAAGCTCTGACTTTTTAGGAGTAAATGTATGCCGACTATTACGAAAACAAAACCGGAATCAGGTAAGATGATTGCCTTGTTTGAGGAACGTACCGAAGCGATTCCTGCCGACACAGAGTACAACCTCAGCGACCTGTATCCGGAATGTATTTGGACGGATGTTCCGCTTAAAGTGCGGCAAAAAGTCGGTACTGCCTACTGGCTTTTTGCGCTTGAGCAAAAAGAACGGATAGAGCGTTTAAACAAAACAAGATCAAATCAGCGAAAGTACCGTAGGATTAAGTAATTCAGTATGTTCAGTGAATAAGGCTTCTGCTTGGTGAATGGCAAGCGGTGTGGTTCGGTGTCGGGTGGAATACGAAAGCGTGGGGGACGAGGGTGGGGAACGAGGGTGGGGAACGGTCAGTGTATATGTGCATAGCGGGGATGTGGGTAGTGTACACGTGGCTAGTGTACACGTGGCTAGTGTACACGTGGCTAGTGTCCACGTGACTACTGTACACGGTGCTCGTGTCCACGTCGCTC
>JAISUW010000033.1 GCA_031271865.1 Oscillospiraceae bacterium | reverse complement strand
TGGTTACAGAAAAGGATGGTTTAATTATTGGGGACTGCTTTTGAATTCACCCCTATATTTTCCGTTTGGAATTTTTTAGATATGTTATATATCAACAATATTTAATGCTGAGAAAAGTACATAATCTTTATATTTCCGCACGCAAGCCGCAAATATTCCCCCCCCAAACCCAACCCTTGACAAATTCCCGCATTTGCGGTATAATACGATTATAATACTGAATTATCCCACCGCTCCCTCCGCAATCCCCACACCGAAGGAGGCACATCCATGAAGACACTCATTCTGTACTACTCCTACAGCGGCCACGCCAAAGCGTTGGCGGAGCAAGCAGCTGCCGCCGCCGGCGCGGCGATTTATGAAATCAAAGATGCAAAGCGTCCGCCGAAGGTTCTGACATTCCTGATGGGCTGTCCGCTGTCCATTATGGGCAAGGGCTGGTCCATAGCGCCGCTGGAAATTGACTTGGAAGCCTATGACGAGATTCAGGTATACGCCCCCATTTGGGCGGGGAATGTACCTCCGGCAATTAATTCTGCTTTGGCGTTCCTGCCGGCAGGGAAGGCGGTGGCATACACGCTGGTTTCCCTCAGCGGCGCTTGCAAAGCCGAGGAGCGCTTGCGTACGGTCACAGAGGGGCGAGGCTGCACTTTCGCGGGTCTTGCGAATGTGAAAAGCACCTGAACGGGAGGCGGCAGTAAATGAATATTTCCGAAATCACCCGCCGCGTGTCCCGGAGCATCTCCGCCGAGAATCCGACCGGGGAGAAGGGCAAGGCCGGCATGTCGACCGAGGGGACGGGGGCATTCTGCGCCCGCGACTTGGGGCAGGGCTGGAAGGTCAGCCCCTCCATAAACATTGAATCCGGGAAGACCGCCGTCATTGCCGACATCCGGGATATGGGCGTGATACGGCATATGTGGCTGACGGACTCTGCACCTGCCGACCGCAAGATGATCCTGCGCATCTACTGGGACGGCGCGGACAAGCCGTCCGTGGAAGTGCCGCTGGGGGATTTCTTCGCTATGGCGGCCTACCAAGAGTACAAGCAGATGACCTCCGCCGCGGTCTGCGTGAACCCAAAGCGCGCTTTCAATTGCTACTGGGAGATGCCTTTCCGCACCGGGGCGCGCATTACGGTGGAGAACCTCCACCACGGCAACGTGACGCTATACTATTATATAGACTACACGCTCGAGGATGTTCCTGCACAGGCCGCCTACTTCCATGCGCAGTTTAGGCGCACGAACCCGCTACCGTATAAAGAAGTGTATACCATACTGGACAATATCCAAGGGCAAGGGCAGTACGTGGGTACGTATCTCTTCTGGGGCGTCAACAGCAACGGCTGGTGGGGGGAAGGGGAGGTCAAGTTCTACCTGGACGGCGACACGGACTTCCCGACCATCTGCGGGACGGGAACGGAGGACTACTTCTGCGGCTCCTATAACTTCGACCCCGGCGGACGGTACCAAGAGTTCTGCACCCCCTATGCCGGTCTGAACAAAGTCACCAAGACGGACGGACTGTACAACGCCAACCTGCGCTTCTCCCTCTACCGCTGGCACATCCCGGACCCGATTTACTTTGCGCAAGACATCCGCGTAACGTGCCAAGCTCTGGGCTGGCGGTCGGTCGGGCGGTATCTCCCGCTCCAAGACGATATCAGCTCCGTGGCGTTCTTCTATCTCCGGGATGTAACGGATGTATCCGGCACGCTGCCGGATACCGATGGCCTGGAGATTAACTGATTTTTGGATATTTTTTGTTACCGTTTGTAACTATTGGCAATTGCCGGCGCACGCATCCCACGCCTGTTTCTTGCCGTCGGCTTCTTGCTTCTGTTTCGGAAATATTCTGTTGAATTTTGGGAAAACAAGTGAGGAAACGGAGATGATTTTGCGACAAATAGGTATTCATTCTACATATCGGCATTTGTTGAACCAATCGGTCACAAAATATGAAACAAATGCACAGAAAGCAGCTGATATGATTTGCAGTATGGGAAGGGATTTGTTATGAAGCAACTGAAAAAGAGAACCGTGTTTTTGGCGGTATTTATGGCGGTACTGCTCGCCTTCGGCGGGGCAGTGCCTTGTTTTGCGGCCGAGTACCCGCACGGCTATCCCAATTCTTTGCCTGTCAACGGTGTCATCGTTAGGGGTGCTTTCCACAGTCTGCTTTTCGAAAGCGCTTATTTGGAAGACGGTTCGGAGAACCCGGATTTCTTCGATGCCATTGTCGATTTATCTAAGAGCGAAAGCAAAGAAATGCAGCAACTCGCTGCAACGGCGGCCTTACTCGTGGAGGAACTCAAAAATCTGAACATAGCCGGCGTGAAGCAGTACGGAATCCAAATGCTCAATGATTTCTTCGGCGCCATTGGCTGCAACCCGGACGGCACGCCCAAACGGCCGACGTACAATTTAAGCACCTATCCGCACGCCAATTATACAGACCCCAACGGAAATGACTTTACATCCTACGGAATGGTTGCATTTGACTTTGACTGGCGGCTCTCTCCAATGGACAATGCCGTCGGGCTGCATACTTTTCTCGCGGCTTGCTGCGAAAGGTACGGCGTGGATGCCATACCCGTGAGCTTCCAGAGCGGTTCCGCTCCCCTCTGCTTGGCGTACCTGGCGCTGTACGGCACGCAGTACATCTCCAAGCTGATCATCCGTAACGGCTTCCTGGAGGGTTCCTCCTTTTTCGGTGACCTCGTCAACAAGGAGATCTGGGCGTGCCCCGACGCCGCACTAACCTCCACGTTCCTCAAAGACATCTTGGCGAGCGACGACGTCGCTCCGTTCCTGCAACCGCTCAAAGACATCACCGATATGGGCTGGCTGCGTGTACTCTCCAATACGCTTTTGGTCATGCTCTCCGGTTTCAAGGAAGATATATATAAGGAAGCCATTATCCCGAGTGTATTGACAATGCCCTTTATCTGGAGCTTGGTTCCCGCCGACCGCTACGAGAGCGGCATCCGCGCATGCTTCGGCGATGACTGGATTACGTACTCCGGCTTAATCGCCAAGACCAACGAATACCAAACCAAAGTTGCCGGCCGCGCCCGCGAATTGCTGGCATTGGCGGCGGAGGTGATACCGGTCGCACTCATCTGCTCCTATGGCTCCTCGTTGGTTCCCGTCACACGCAATGCCAACATCAATTCCGACACCATCTGCGAGGTGAGCAGCGCTTCCCTAGGTGCAACGGCGTCCCTCCCCGGGCAGACGCTGTCACAAACCTACGGCGGCACATACACGCAAGCGCAGTATCCGGAGCACAACTACATCTCCCCGGATTTGCAGATTGACGCCTCCACCTGTATGTTCCCGGAAACGACGTGGTTCATCAACAATGCCAATCATTTCTCACTCCAAGACTATGAGTGGCTATGGTGGTATGTCAATACGGAGGATGCCACCGTCTTCTCCGACCCGGAGCACCCGCAGTTTGTGAGCGAACTGACACCGGACAGTTGGACCGACGCTCTCCAACCCCAAGCCCCCGCCGAGGAACCCGCCCCGCCGACGTTCTGGGAGCAAGTCGCAGCCGTTTTCTTCAAGGTGTGCTATTACTTCAACTATATCTGGGACTGGTGGATTATGCTCTTCTTCTGACACCGAACGGCCGGCATCTGCTGCCGAGTGCCGGTGCATCCCCTGTTTCCCGGTCCTCATTTACTTTTATCTGATATAGATTGGAGGCGTTTGCAATGGTATTGACGGTAATCCGTTTGATATGCACCATATGCTCGCTGTTGCAGGTATTCTGCGCGGTCGGTGTGTCTGCCGAGAAACCCGGTGTACGCATCACCGAAACAAAGGAATATGTACAGCTCCTGCGGGATGCCGAGAACCGTAACAATCTGGAGATTGTCTGCGACCCCTATATGCAGGAGGTTTTCGACCTGTTTGAGCAAAACTCCGGCTGGGATGTGCTGGCTGTCACCAATACCATTCCGGATATATTCTCCCATATGCGCTGGGTCTATGCCCTCTGCCCGGACATATTCAACAATATGCGCGACTACTTCCTGCAGCGCGCCTATGACTATGAATTCGGCACAAACGACACTACGATAGACGCCGGCAAAATGGTTATGTTTAAAGTCTTTGGTATTCTAGCCGGAATGCCGGAGACCGTGGAAATCGGAACGGAACCCCAGGATCGATCCCCCAACCTCCGGCGCATCACGCTTACGGCCATTTATCAGGACGGCTCACGGGCGACGATAGACTCCGGCATAGATTTCAACACAGCCACTAACACCATCGAACAGACGGACGTCAACCTCGGCAACGTAGGCATCGCCTCCACCGGCTTCAACTTTGACGTAGATGACGCATTCGCCTACTCCTCCACCTATCCGCAGCTGCAGCGTATCTTGCGCTATGCCAAGCTCTACGACGACCTGTTCTTGGATACTGCCGCCATCCGCGCCGACACCGTGCGCCTGCAGTATACATACCAAAACAGGGATTGGATGCTCCAGCTCTGGAAGGGGCGCTACTTCTTCACCACCGGCGGAGAAGTCGGCTTCTACAACAAGCCCGAGGGTGACACCGGCGATTGGTGGGACTGTGCCCAGCAGCCCCCGAATGACCAAGGCAACTTAGACGAGCGCCTTCCGATGACGTTCCGGCTCACGGTGAAAGAAACGGGCGAGGTCTTGGTGGACCGCCCGCAAACCAAGCACTGGTGGATGACGGCATTCGTCCTCAAGCCTTATCTCTATACTGCCGAGCGCATCACACTGGAAAGCACCATCACTCTGCCGGACACCGAGGTCAAAGATGCCATCGCGGCCTCCTTAGAAGAGCAGATTGCCGCAGGCGTACAAATCACCTACACCGACAACGGCGACAACAGTTTGACGCTGGTGTGGTAAGTATATGGATAATACAATATAAAGCAGAAGCCACCGCCATGATGCTCCCCAGCTTCTGCGGTGGCAACTGCTACTCATGATTGGGGGAGTAACCGGCCGTAAAACCGTGCCCGCCTTGCATGATTACTATACCACAGTGTATGCAGTTTGTCAAGGGGGGCGGGTTTTTGTTTGCATTTTTTGGTTCTGCCCCCCTCCCGGTTGAAAACAGCACCGCAGGGCATATGCCCTGCGGTGACATTTTGCATGGATGTTACGTTGCCGGGAATCAACCCACGGAAGCGCTTGCCGAGGCGGAAGAGCTGCCGTCTTCGCTGACTGCGGTCTGTTGGGCTGTGGTTGCGGGAACCGTCACGACACCGTCCCAAGTGGGCGGATACCAGCCGCTGTCGGAGGAAGAGCTGCTCGAAGAAGAGGAGGAGCCGTTCCCTGCTGCGGCAGAAGCTGCTGCTTCTTCCGCTGCGACTGCGTTGAGGGCTGCCATCAGCGCCGAGATGGAAGAGGATGAAGAGGACGAGGCTCCGCCGCCGCCGCCGCCGCCGCCACCGGCCGCCGAGGATGTGGAGGCCGAGGTTGTGCTTGAGCTGGTTGAGGAGGAAGTGGAAGAAGTGGAAGAGGCCGCCACTCCCGCCGATGAGGATCCAGCAGCTCCGGCGCTGCCGGCTCCGGCACCGCCGGCACCGCCTGCGCCGCCGCCGGCACCCGCGCCACCGCCGCCACCACCGCCCGGGGAACCCGGTGAACCCGGGCTTCCGGCGGGACCTGCCGGTCCTGCGGGGCCTGCTGCTCCCGGCGCACCGGGGGCACCCGGTATGCCGTCATTACCATCGAGTCCGTCGCGTCCGTCGCGTCCGTTGAGTCCGGGCGGTCCAGGCGGGCCGGCCGGTCCGACCGGACCGACAGGACCCGGGGCTCCGGCCGGTCCGATTGGTCCGGGCGGTCCCATAGGCCCGTCGCGGCCATCTTGTCCGGCCGGTCCCATTGGACCGGGCACACCTGCCGGGCCGATTGGGCCAATCGGGCCCATTGGGCCATCTCTTCCGTCCTGTCCGGGCGGTCCTGCGGGGCCTGCCAATCCGGGCGGTCCTGCGGCGCCTTCGCATCCTTGCGGACCGACGGGGCCGGGCAGACCGGGCGGACCTGCGACTCCTTGCGGACCGGCGGGTCCGGCGGGACCGATCTCACCTTGGGGTCCCGGCACACCTTGCAGACCTTGCGGGCCCATGGGTCCAACGGGACCCGGGTCTCCGCGCTCGCCTTGCGGTCCGATGGGACCGGGCAAACCGGGGCTTCCGGCGGGGCCGGCGGGTCCTTGGGCACCTTCGTAGCCGCGTTCGCCCTGCGGACCCATTGGGCCCGGCAATCCGGCCGGTCCTTGGGGTCCGATTGGTCCTGCGGGGCCGATGGCGCCGTCACGGCCGTCCAAGCCGGGCACGCCTTGGACTCCCGGCAAGCCGGGCATCCCTTGCGGTCCCATTGGGCCGATGTCGCCGCGTTCCCCGCGTTCGCCTTGGTCGCCCTTGGGGCCCACTGGACCCTGCGGGCCGGCGGGACCCGGAATACCGGGCGCGCCTTGCTCTCCTCTTTCACCGGGAACGCCCATGGGGCCGGGCATTCCGGGAATGCCTTGGATTCCTTGCTCGCCCCGTTCGCCTTGGGGACCGATAGGACCGGGAAGCCCAATCGGACCTTGGGGACCTTGAGGCCCCGGAATCCCGGGAAGACCGGCCGGGCCGATTTCCCCGCGTTCTCCGGGCGGGCCCATTGGCCCGGGGATACCTTGAATACCGGGTTCACCGCGTTCACCTCGCTCACCTCGTTCACCTCTTGCTCCGGGAGGGCCCATTGGTCCCGGTATGCCGGGAATTCCGGGTTCACCACGCGGACCGACCTCTCCGGGCGGTCCGGGCGGTCCCGGAGGTCCACAGGGTCCGGGTTCTCCGCGAAGCAGGCAGAAGGTGCGCTCCATGCAGCGCCCGCAATAGGCGCATTGGCAGCGAATCGTTTTATAATCGCCGCCCTGGAATTGTTCGTCGTCGTACATATCCAGCATAGGCTGTCACTCCTTTTTTAAGTACGTTGCATACCATACTATCTTATGCGCCCTTGCATTGGTTGGTGAATGAAAAACGCATACGGTTCGGCAGCAAAAAGCACTTAAAATCAATGTATAGATATGTTCGATATAACTTGTCTAATGTGTTCGAACAGAAAATTATTCATTTTGCTTCTGCTTTACCGGCCGGGAAAATTTCTCTTGCAATTCCCATGGAATTGTGCTATAATGTGGTTTATACTATAGTGTTCCGGTGCTGATTCCGGTTTAGTCTTCCCACCGGGAAGGGAGTGAAGAGACGCTTATGCGCATTGCCCTGTATCCACACGCCGGTTCCCTTAACCGCGGAAACGAAGCCATTCTGCGGGGGACGATTCCTCTGCTGCGCGAGGCTTTCCCGGGGTGCACAATAGACATATACTCCCACTATCCGCAGGAGGACACCGCCTTCGAGGCAGCAGATACCTCTGTCAAGTCCTTCCTCCCGCACCGAATGCCAAACATCCACAAATACTCCATGGACTGGCTGAAGCTCGCCAAGTACCGCTTCGAGTCGCAGGAGAAAGCGGATACATTCTTCTTCACAAAAGTGTTCTCCTACTCGGACATCGCGGAGTGCGACTTGGCACTGTCCGTGGGCGGCGACAACTACTGCTACGGTACGGTATCCGACTTTGCGGCAGTTCAGCTGACACTGTCAGCGGCAAACAAGCCCGCCGTGCTGTGGGGCTGCTCCCTGGATTCCGACACCATGACCCCGCAGAAGCAGGCAAACCTCCTGCGCTACAAAGCCATCACCGCTCGAGAAACCCGAACCTATGCCATGCTCACGGCACTCGGTTGCGGCGAAAAGACCACGCTTGCTCCCGACCCCGCTTTCGGTATGGAACCGGACGAATGCCCCCTCCCCTCCGGCTTTGTCCCGGGGGAAACCGTTCTGCTCAACCTCAGCCCCTATATCACCGAAAAGAATGATTGCGCCGTGGAAGCCTGCATTGCTTTTGTGCGCTCTGTCTTGGCGGACGGCGGTACAGTGGGGCTTCTGCCCCATGTGACCCGGGAAGGGGTTGACGACCGGCAGTCTTTCCGACCGCTGGAGTATGCTTTCACCGACCGCACCAAAGTCTTCAACTGCGACGAGGACGGACGCTTGACCGCCCCGCAGCTGAAGTACATTATTTCTAAGGCCCGACTCTTGGTGGCGGCGCGAACCCATGCCGCTATAGCGGCATATTCCTCCGCCGTTCCCGCCCTTGCACTGGGCTACTCCGCGAAATCCGCCGCCATCGCAGAGGATCTCTTCTGCGGCACGAACCCATGGGGTGTGCCGGCACTCTTCCCCGACACCGCTGCGTTGACCATATCGGCTTCCGAACTGACCGGCAATTCCCTCATCGTAAAAGCCAAGGCACTCTTGGAAAAGGAAAATGAACTGCGGGCACATATGGCAGAGGCGGCTCCCCTATGGAAAGCCAATGCTGCTGCGGCAGCCGCCGCATTGAAGCAATTTGCGTGTACGGAAACATAGACCCGCTGCGGGTTTCAGATTGAAGGAGCTGTACGTATGACCCACGATGTAACACAATCCATGCGCCTAAGTTTGGATTATGACAAAATTGACAAAGTCGCCGGGCAAGGCGTCGTCCCTGTCATCATCCAAGACTACGACACAAAAGAAGTCTTGCTGTTAGCCTATGCTAACCGAGAAGCTTTGGTCAAGACTTGGCAGACCGGCGAGCTGTACCTCTGGTCCACCTCCCGCAACCGACTTTGGCACAAAGGTGCAGACGAGAGCGGCAACACATTTCAATTCATTGAAGCACGTGTGAACTGTGAGCAGAACTCCATCTTGGCTTTCGTCCGCCCGAATAAAGGCGGTATCTGCCATACGAAAAAAAACAACGGCGAATGCCGCACCACTTGCTTCTACCGGGTTATTACGCAGGATGCCGATACGCTTGCTTTTATTCCCGGCGAGGAATGAGCGCGAAAGCCCCTACGGGGCTCAGTGCCCCTACGGGGCATTAATGCCCCTACGGGGCACCCTTTCAAGGAGCCAACCATGCTGAATCTTTTCCTAAACCTCCCCACGAAGTTATATCTCGGTCGGGGGGAAGAGAATGCTATCGGAGAGCACATCCGGCCGTATGCCGGCAAGGTACTGCTCCACTACGGCGGCGGGAGCGTGAAGCGCAGCGGACTGTATGACCGTGTCGCGGCATCGCTGAACAAAGCGGGGATAGCCTTTACCGAACTGGGCGGCGTACAGCCGAACCCTCGCGTGACCTTGGTGCGGGAGGGCATAGCGTTGGCAAGGGGATTCGGCGCGGAGCTGATTCTGGCAATCGGCGGCGGATCTGCGATTGACAGTGCCAAGGCGATAGCCATGGGCGTCCTGTATGACGGCGACGTCTGGGATATATATGACAAACAAAAGCATACGGTTGCCGGCAAAGCCCTGCCTGTCGCTACCGTTTGCACCATCCCTGCCGCGGGGAGCGAGATGAGCGACTCCTCTGTCATCTCCAATGCGGACACCCTGCGCAAATACGGTCACAGCGAGGAGTGCATCCGGCCGGTCGTGAGCGTCATCAACCCGGAACTGTATGCCACGCTCCCGCAGCACCAAGCCGCCAATGGGGTTGCAGACATGATGATGCACATCTTCGAGCGATACTTCACCCGCACGGAGAACACCGATGTCACCGATGCGCTGTGCGAAGGTCTGCTGAAAGCCATCATGAAGAACGCCCCCGCTTTTGTGAAGAACCCCGGCAATTACAATGCCGCCGCCGAGATAGGCTTTGCAGGAGCCTTGGCGCACAATAACCTGGTCGGTGTCGGCAGAGCGCAGGACTGGGCGAGCCACCACATAGAGCACGAACTCTCCGCCATCTATGACGTGGCACACGGAGCGGGTTTGGCCGTCATCTGTCCGGCGTGGCTGCGCTATGTGTACCGCTGCGACCGGGACGGCGCCCGTATCTTCCGACGCCGGAAGCTTGTGCAGTTTGCGCATAATATAATGGATGTCCCGGCGGAGATTACCGACCCGGACGCGGCTGTAATGCAAGCCATCGATAAGCTCGCGGCATTCTGGGAGTCTTTGGGATTGCCGTCTGCCCTCTCCGAACTGGGGATTCCCGCCGACCGCTTGGAGGAGATGGCCAAAAAGTCTACCGGCGCCGATACCGCCAAGGAATTCGGCAATGGCTCTTTCCTGCGGCTCAACTGGCAGGATACTTTGGCTATCCTGCAATCGTGCGCCTGATTATGCTGTAAGGAGAAATCATGCTTCAACTGACAAAGCGCATCCAATTCACCTGCGTCTTCAACCCAAACCTGCGCATCTTTGATGTGGTAATGCGCACAGCAAACGGTACGAGTTACAACAGCTATGTTGTGCAAGGCACCGAGAAAGCAGCCCTCATCGACGGTGCCCACACGGACTTTCTGTCCCGGCAAACGGACGAAATCACAGAAGCCTTGGGCGGCAAAGCCCCCGATTTCCTCATCGTCAACCACACGGAACCCGACCACGCCGGCGACATTGCCGCCTTGACCGCCGCCTATCCGGAGATGGTGATTGTCACCAACGCCGTCGCCGCCAAGTATTTGGCACAGATTACAAACAAAGCTGACCTCAAGCTCCGCATCATCAAAGACGGCGATGTACTGGAACTGGGGGATGTCTCCCTGCGCTTTTTCATTGCGCCGTTTCTCCACTGGCCGGATACGATGATGACCTACTGCCCCGAGGAGAAAGCACTCTTCTCCTGCGATGTGTTCGGAGCGCATTTCTGCGACACAAAGGTACTCGATACGGCTTCCGCCGCCGCCGACGGCGGTGCCTACTTGGATGCCATGAAATACTATTTTGACTGCATCGTCAGCCCATTCAAGTCCTTTGCAGGCAAAGGCCTGCAGAAGCTCTCGCCGCTGCTCGGAGATTTGCTGTACATCTGCCCCTCCCATGGCCTTGTCCTGACCAAAGGGAGGCTTCTCGAAGCCGCCGTGGAATGCTATCGGTCATGGAGCGCACCCTTGCCTGCCGATGCCGTGCTGCGCATACCGATTTTCTATGCCGCAGCCTATGGGAATACCAAACAGATTGCCGAAGCAATCCAGGCGGGCATACGGCAAGCGCTTCCCGAAGCGGAGGCTTCCCTGTACGAGCTGGACTTGGATACGGACTACGCCGCCGCCGCCGCAAAGCTCAACGCAAGCACTGCTTTCCTGCTGGGCAGCCCGACCATTAACCGCGATGCCGTGCCGCCGCTGTGGTATTTGCTTGCCCACGCCGATTGCGTAAATATTGCCAAACGCCCTGCCGCGCTTTTCGGCTCCTACGGTTGGAGCGGGGAAGCCTGCGGCAATCTGCAAGGCCGCTTGGAACAGCTCAAATGTAAAGTATTCGGGGAACCGTTTAAGGTGAACTTCGTCCCGGCACCGGAAGACTTGCAAGCCGCCGCGGCGTTCGGTGCCGCCTTTGCCGCGAGCCTCTGAGCCGGAAAAGGCTTCCTGCTTCGCGCTCCTTACGGATTGGTTTGGTTGCTCCCACCTCAATTCAACTCATGCAGCAGCTGATTCGGCATTTTTCACAATGGCAATTTGAACAGTTTTCCACAGGTATTTTTAAGCAATTTGCCGAATATATAAGCGATTCTATTCTAACTTAGACCAATTTGGGCAGATTTTTCATGCGCGGCGCAGAAAATTGACGAAGAACCCTTGCAATTTGTGCAGAAAAGGTGTACAATATATACAAAGGTTGTCGGACGAGCCTTTTGTGCGAATTGAGAACAATACAACGGCTTTGTGCAATTTGCCGAATCGTCCCATACGAACTGAAATCCGTATTATTGAGAGGATGGATTCCATCATGGCGAACCGCCTATTTCAGAACATCGTGAATCAGATTTCCGAAACCATCGGGAGAACTGTCGGCGTTGCGGATAACCTGGGAAAGGTTGTTGCGTCTTCTCGCCCGGAAGAGATTGGTGACGCCGTTCTTATTGATTATTCTGCTCTCACAGCAGGCGGTTCCCCCGTTGCCTTTGAGGAACGGACCTATGCCATGACGCAAGGTTTCATTCCGGGGTATACCTACACAGCCTATGTGGACGGAAATGACGAAAAGGCGTCACAGAGCGTCGCCATGGCGGCTCTGTTATTGGGAACCATAGACCAGCACGCCGGCGAGCGCTATGACCGCGCCGCCTTCATCAAAAGCGTGATCCAGGATAACATCCTGCCCGGCGACATCTACCTGCGGATGCGCGAACTGCAATTCAATAACGAGGTACCGCGCTCCGTTCTGCTCATTCGTATGGCGGAGGGCTGCGAGATTTCCGCTTATGATGCTGTACAAGCTCTCTTCCCGGATACAAACAAAGATTATGTCATCAGCATCAGCGAGAACGACATTGCCCTCGTCAAAGAACTCAGCCCCCATGTCGGCACACCGGAGTTGGAGAAGCTCGCCCGCTCCATTGCCGATGCCGTCTCCACCGAAAGCTATATCCAACCGACCATCGGCATCGGGTCCATTGTCACCACCATCCAAGACCTTGCCGATTCCTACAAAGAGGCGCAGGTGTCGCTGGAGGTCAGCAAAGTCTTTGATACCGAGAAGAAGATTATCTCCTATGACTTCCTCGGCATCGCTCGGTTGATTTACCAATTGCCCAAACGTTTGTGCGGGATGTTCCTCTCGGAAGTGTTCAAGCGCGGCACCATCGACAGCCTGGACGAGGAGACGCTTTTCACGATTCAGAAGTTCTTTGAGAACAACCTCAATGTATCGGAAACCTCCCGCCGGCTCTTCGTCCACCGCAATACACTCGTCTATCGCCTAGAGAAAATCCGCAAAATGACCGGGCTGGATCTGCGCGAATTTGATGACGCCATCGTTTTCAAAGTGGCGCTCATGGTGAAGAAATATCTGGACGCGAAACCCACTCGTTATTAAAAATTAACGCCATTCACTTTTCGGCTTAACGGAGTAGGGGACATGAATAGAAAGATTACGATAGGCGCGGCGCTGGCCTTGGCGTTGCTGCTGGTAGCTGTTACCATTCCTCTCACGATGATGTATGCGCAGAACCAGCATAACAAAATAATCAATGACTTCATCGGACGCGCCAACCAAAACGCCGTCTTGAGTGAGGTAGCGGGTTTGGTAGGCTCCAACTACAAAAACAAACTGGAGACGGACGACATCAATGAGGCACTTGTGCGCGGTTATATGTCCGGACTGAAAGACACCTACAGCAAGTACATGAACACCACTGAGTACAATGCCTATCTGGAGCAGATGAAAGGCTCCGCCACGAACCTCGGCTTGCAGGTCGCTTACGACAAAGACGCCAACCTCAGCGCCGGCGGGATTGTGGTTACCGGTGTGGATACACGTTCCCCTGCCGCCCGCAGCGGCATAGCCGCAGGGGATTTGCTGACCTCTGTGGAAGCGGAGGGACGCACACTGCTTACTGCGCAGAACCTGACGCCCGAGTCTGCAGAAGCCGCAGCGACAGCCATCCTGCAGCTCAACACCATCAAAACGGATAACCCCATCACATCTGTGCGTGTAACCTTTGAGCGCGACAGCGTCACCAAAACGGTGAACATCCCCTTGGGAAATTCCGTGCAGACCGTTACCGCAAGCGTGACGGACAGCAAGGTGGCAATCATCAAGATTTCCGCTTTCTATGCCAACACGCGCTCCCAGTTGGAAGAGGCGTACATGAACGTCATCACGCAAGGGGCGGAAGCTTTCCTGTTCGACTTGCGCGGCACGCAGGAGGGTCTGCTGGAATACGCAGCGGAAACCCTGGACTACCTCGTCCCCGTCGGTTCCGGTTCCAAGCCCATGTACAGTATCACAGACAACAAAGGGGAAGTGAAGAACCGTGCGGCGGACAAGGACTTCAAGTCCGTCAACCCCGCAGTGATTCTTGTAAACGGCTCCACCAACGGCCCGGCGGAACTCTTTGCGTATAACCTGCGGGCTTACTTCCCCGGCTATGTCAAAGTCATCGGCTACCAGACGGCAGGGAATGACTCCGCGCAGGTCATCAAGAAGCTCTCCCGCGTCGGGGGTGCCATTCAGATTACCTACGGCGTTGTAACACCGTACGGCGGCGGCACCTACGGCCGCGTCAGCTCCACCGTACACGGTGTGCAGCCGGACTACACCATCAATAAGCAACTCTCTGCCAACCTCACCAATGATGCAATTATCACTGAATCACTGGCAGCTGCCGTCCTTGCCTCCTACCCGGCGCAGTATTCCTGAGGATTCAGGACAGCCGGTCACATACACGCGAAATAATCTCCCCTTGCTCCTCCTCTGTGAGGGAGGAACCGGAGGGCAGACAGATACCGTTCTCGAACAGCTCGTCTGCGTTTGACGCACGCCCGGCGATGATACGGGGATAATCAGCGAATACAGGCTGCCGGTGCATGGGATTCCAGATGCGCCGTGCTTCTATATTATCCCCTTCCAGCTGCTCGGTGAGCGCGGCGGCCGACAGCGGTGCTTCGGGCGACAGTACCGCGACACTCAGCCAATAGTTCGGCGCACACCCCGCCGGAATCGGCAGCAGCGTGAGCGGCAGGTCGGCGAAAGCCGCTCGGTAGCGTTCATATATAGCCTTGCGGCGGGCAATTTTGTCCGGCAAGCTCGCCAGCTGTGCGCGCCCCACGCCTGCCAGCAGATTTGACATACGGTAATTGTAGCCCAACTCTTTGTGCAGGTAGTAGGGTGCAGGCTCTTTGGCTTGGTTGGCGCGGAAGTTGATGTGCCGTATAGCGTCCGCATCAGCCGCTACCGCCATCCCGCCGCCGGAGGTGGTAATAATCTTGTTGCCGTTGAAAGAAAACACGCCAAACGCCCCGAACAGCCCGCAGGACTTTCCTTTGTACGTTGCGCCCAGAGCCTCCGCCGCATCCTCTATAACCGGAACACCGTGCGACGCGCACAAGGGCAGCAAGCGGTCATAGTCGGCGGGGATACCGTACAAATCAACGATAACCACGGCTTTGGGGCGGGGTTGGGTTGCAAATGCCCGTTCCAGCGCCGCCGGATCCATGTTGCAGCCGTCCGGCGCCGCGTCTATGAACACAGGCGTTGCCCCGCAGTACAAGATGGGATTTACGCTCCCGGCAAATGTGAGGTCACTGACAAAGACCGTGTCCCCATCCCCCACACCAAGCTCTAACAGCGTCAAGTGGAGGGCGGCTGTCCCGGATGACAGCGCGCAAGCATGTGCGGCTACGCCGCACGGTGCGGCGTAGCCGCATGATGCGGCGTAGCCGCACGGTGCGGCGTAGCCGCATAACGTGGAACAAAGCTCCAGCTCAAATGCCGCGATATGCGGGCCTGCGGGCGCGACCCAATTGGTATCGAGGGCTTCCCTGAGGAAATCGATTTCTTTGCCGGTAAGGTCGGGCGGGGAGAGGAAGATACGTTTTTCCAAGCGCATGGGTAATACCTCAATGTTAATCCATCTGCTTCTTGCTGCGCAGGGATTGGAAGAAGCCACGCAGGAGGGCTGCGGACTCTGCGGCGCACAATCCGGCTTCCACTGCAGGGCGGTGGTTGAAAGGCAGGGCGAACAGGTCGGTGACGCTGCCGCAGCAGCCGGCTTTGGGGTCGGCGGCGCCGTAGACCAAGCGGCGGAGGCGGGCATTGATGATGGCTCCGGCGCACATGGGGCACGGCTCGAGGGTAACAAACAGCTCACACGCCCAAAGCCGCCAACCGCCCAAAGCCGTGCAGGCATTTTGGATGGCTTCCAGCTCCGCGTGGCAGAGGGCGTTTTTGGCTTTCTCGCGGCGGTTGCGGCCTTCGCCGACGATGATGCCGTCCCGCACGACCACCGCACCGACGGGGGTTTCCCCATCGGCGGCGGCTTCCGCTGCCAGTTGCAGGGCGCGGCGCATGAAGTCCATATCTGTCATAAGTCCCTTTATTCGGCGGTGCCGGTCACGGAGCGGAAGTCAATGATAGCTTGGCCGCCGGTAACTGTCGGCATCTTGCCGTCCCACTTCTTAATCTTCTCATACTCCACAAGGTTCGCGGAGATAGAGGCGGCGAGGAGTTGGTTGGCTTTCGCCTGCGCTTCCGCCTCCGTGAGGATGGCTTTGGCCTGGGCGGCGGCGGCGTTGGCCGCGGCTTCGGCCTTGACGACCAGTTCCTCCTGCTCGGTCTTCACCTTGATGAGGTTCTGCTGCGCAACCTGCTTGGCTTCAATGGCCTTGTTGAACTCCTCGGAGAAGTCAAAGTCCACGATGTTGAATTCCTGGATGACTATGCCGTATTCGCTGACCTTGGCTTCTATGGTGGCCGCCATTTCGGCGCTGACTTTGGCGCGCTCGGTGATAAGTCCCTCGGCGGTGTACTTCGCTGTAGCGCTCTTGACGCTCTCCTGCACAGCGGGGGAGAGAATCTTGTCCTCATAGAGGTCAGCGCCGATATTGCGGACGATGTCTACAGAGGAGGAGGCCGCGACTTTGTAGTTGACGGCGACGACGCTCGATACTGCTTGGAGATCCTTTGAAACGGCGGAGGCTTGGACTTCCAGTTTCTGGATTTGGTTGGACACTTTCTGGACGGTCTGGACGAAAGGCACTTTCAAATGGATACCGTTGGTGAGTGTGCGCCCGGTCGGTGCGCCGAAGGTCAGCACCACACCGGTTGCGCCGGTCGGGACGGCGGTCACGGACGCCCCGAGGAGAATCAAAACGGCGAGGGCAATCACAACGGGGATGATTATCTTTTTCATGGGAGGCCTCTTTCTGCGGCTGCCGGATTCCGGGGCGGTACGCTGCGCCTCGGGCAGCCATCGCTATCATTCTAACAAATTCATTACCGCTTGTCAATGGTTATATTGTAAATTTTTGCGCGGGGTCAGCAGAAGCACTTCTTCTGTCGACCGGCGCTGAAAATTATCCTTGCATTCTATGCAGATATAGTGTAAAATTAAATTGGCAGGCATTACATACAGAGGAAGGCTGAAATTTATGGCGCAAGAAGAGAAACAAACCCTCTCCCGCCGCTACATCACCGGCAAGGAGACCATGTCCTATGTGCTGTTTGACAGTTCCAAGAACTTCAACATCAACGAATTCCAGACGCGCTTTGTCATCAATGTGCTCAAACTGGATTTGGCTTGGAACTCCATCATCGGCTTCATCAACGGGATATGGGATGTTATCAACGACGTTCTCCTCGGCGGTCTGATCGACAAGACCAACACCCGCTGGGGGAAGTTCCGGCCGTATTTGGTTGCCTATGCCATACCCGGCACACTGATGGGGATTCTGTACTGGGCAAGCCCCCTATTCCTCTCCAAAGACCCCTTGGATCCGGTCAAGATTGGCTTCTGGCTGGCACTTGCCATGGTGCAGGAGACCTTCGGCACGGTGCGGGACATCAGTGAGACGGGCTTGCTCTCCAACCTCACACCTTCCCCGGACGACCGTGTGCGGCTCTATACCATGGCGGAGGTCATCTCCTCCATCTGGGAGAGCATCCCGCAGATTCTCATGGGGATACTCATTGACCTCGTCAACCACAACAAAGTGACTTTCGGTCTGGAGAAAACCTATGTCAGCATGGGTGTTGTGACGACAGCCATGTGCGGCTTGCTGGCACTCTTCTTTGCGCTGTTCTCGAAAGAGCGCATCGCCCAATCCCCGGAGAAGCACAACTACCTGGAGGGTCTGCGCACGATTCTGCACAACAAACCCATGCTCTTGATTATGATTTCGGAGTTCTTCGCCGGCTTCTCCGTAGCGACTTGGGAGCATAACTACTACATCGATGTCCTTGGAAGCGAATCTTTGCGCAATGTGGTCATCATTCCGGGAGCACCTCTATCGTTTTTGTCCTACGGCTACATTAACAAAGTCCGTGAAGTGTTTCCCATCAAGTTCCTGTGGATACTGGGGCAGCACCTGAAAGATGTTTGCTCGCTGGTTATCTTTGCGGTCGGGTCTATCGGGGGGCGCGGTCCGGCCGGCGTTTACCAAAAGCCCGGACCGATGGTGGCACTCCTCATGGGGCGGGACATCCTCTATAAAGGCACCTTGTCCGTCAATAAGATTATCCCGAAAGAAGTCCTGCTGGATGCGCTGGATTACTGCGAGTGGAAGAACGGCTTCCGCTCCGAGGGGACAACCCTCGCCGTGAAGTCCATGGCCGCCAAGATTGTGCGCAACATCGTCAACTCGCTCTCTACTGCGGTTATGAAAGCGACCGGCTACGACCTCAATGCCGGCTTCGGCAAGCAAACCGATGCCTCCAAGTATGCGCTCTTTGCCATGTGTATGCTCTTCCCGGCGGCCGCGGGGATTCTGGGCGCTGTCCCGAAGCTCTTCTATGACCTCAGCGGGGAAAAGCGGGCACGGATGTATGCCGAACTGGAAGAGATGCGCCGCCTGCGCTCGGAGGCGTATCTGAACGTGGAGAACGATTAAGTCTGCGAATACGGCTTTCCTCCGTAATCCTACTTGACAAGCCTTGGCAAAAGGAATATAATATAGAAAGCAGCAAAGCTCCGGCGTTTTATATCATTATATGATGTATTATATTATTCTATAATATATATTACAGCGGAGGCAATATTAGCGGAGGAATAAGCGTATGTACAGTGAACTGATGGACACAATCGGTTTTGTGTCGGCCGCCGACCCGGAAGTGGGAGCGGCTATGGGGCGGGAACTCGGGCGGCAGCGCAGAAACATTGAACTAATTGCCAGCGAGAACCTCGTCAGTCCGGCGGTGCTGGCCGCCATGGGGAGTGTGCTGACCAATAAGTACGCCGAGGGCTACCCCGGCAAACGTTACTACGGCGGCTGCCAATTCGTGGACGAAGTGGAAACCCTCGCCATCGAGCGTGCCAAAACCCTTTTCGGCGCGGCGCACGCCAATGTCCAAGCCCATTCCGGGGCGCAGGCGAACATGGCCGTCTACAGTGCCTTGCTCCAACCCGGGGACGCGGTCCTCGGGATGAACTTGGCGCACGGCGGGCACCTTTCCCACGGCAGCCCGGTGAATATGAGCGGTATCCTTTATAAGTTCTTCCCCTACGGCGTGGACGAGAGCGGGTTCCTGGACTACGATGCCTTAGAGGCAACTGCCAAAGAAGTGAAGCCGAAACTGATTGTCGCCGGCGCCTCCGCCTACCCGCGGATTATCGACTTCCCGCGCATTGCGGCAGTCGCCGAAGCCATCGGCGCCAAGTTCATGGTGGATATGGCGCACATTGCCGGCCTGATTGCCGCAGGGGAGCATCCCTCCCCTGTACCCTATGCGGATGTGGTGACCTCCACAACGCACAAGACCCTGCGCGGACCCCGCGGCGGTCTGATTCTCTGTAAGGCGGAACTCGCCAAAGCGATAGACAAGGCCATCTTCCCCGGCAACCAAGGCGGACCGCTGGAACACATCATTGCCGCGAAAGCCGTCTGCTTCGGGGAGGCGCTCCAACCGGCGTTTACCGTCTACCAGCAGCAGGTGCGCAAAAACGCCAAGGCTTTGGAAAACGCCCTGCGCACCCGCGGCGTGGATATGGTCAGCGGCGGCACGGACAACCACCTTCTGCTTTTGGATTTGCGTTCCCTTGGGATTACGGGCAAGGAACTGGAGCGCCGCTTGGATGAGGTGTATATCACCGTCAACAAGAACGCCATCCCCAATGACCCGGAGAAGCCTTTTGTCACCAGCGGCATCCGCGTCGGCACACCGGCCGTCACCACCCGCGGCTTCGGGGAAGCGGAGATGGAAAAAATCGCCGAGGCCATCTATCTCTGCGCAACGGATTACGAAAGCAAAGCCGAAAGTCTGCGTGAACTTGTCACGGGCATGACCGAGGCGTTCCCATTGTATTGAAAACGCGTCTCCCTATTTTTTCAATCCTGACCGCATATTTCCGCCCAAAACGGTAAACCTACCCTTGTCAGACGGTTGGAGGCTATCCTCCCGCCGATGGGACACCGGAGGCCTGAAGGCCGCCTTATATTGAACAAGGGAGATTAGAGCAATGAAAGCAACGGGTATTGTGCGGCGCATCGACGATCTCGGCCGCGTGGTCATTCCGAAGGAGATTCGCAGGACAATGCGTATCCGTGAGGGGGATCCGCTCGAAATCTTTACAGATGCAGACGGTGAGGTTGTATTCAAGAAGTACAGCCCCATCGGGGAGATGTCCACCACCTCCAAGCAGTATGCGGAAGTCCTCTTCCGTTCCACCAACCAGCCGGTGATTATCACCGACCGCGACCGCGTCATTGCCGTAGCGGGGCTGTCGAAGAAAGAGATCATCGACCGCCGCGTCACCCCGGCACTCGAAGGCGTGATTGAAGGCCGCGCTTCGTATGTGGCAGGTCCCGAGAGCGACCATCTCCTGCCGGTAGAGGGAATCGACCGCCGCGCCCTCATTGCCTGCCCGATTATCGCGGGCGGCGATGTGTCCGGCTGCGTAGTCCTCACCGTTGACGAAAACGGTGCAGGACGCCCGAATGAAGCCGATGTGAAGCTCATCCAGGTTGCCGCGTCTTTCCTCGGTCGGCAGATGGAAGAGTGATTCAAGAGGCAAGAAGCAAAGATATAGGGGCGCGGCTTTGCCGTGCCTTTTTGTATTGCCGATACTGCCTATGCGGTACTGCCGCTGTCTGCAAACAAAAGCCGCGAAACGCCGGCACACCACTCCGGTGAAAGCACTTCTGCGATTTCCGGCGCCAGGTTGCTTATATGATACACTCCAAAGGTCTCTTCCGTTGGGTCGGCAACTTCCACTGCTTTTGTCAGCGTTAGCGCGGCCGACTTTTGTATATTGTAGGCCGATATAAAAAGCCGGGATTTGATGGTTTGTAAACATAGTTGTGCTTCCTCTTTATTCACCTGGGCGCAGAGAAGAATACCGCAGGTTTTATTATCTCCCTCCTTGCGCAGGTAACAGTCGGCAAGGTTAATATAGCGGTTGATTTGCCCGCTGTCACGGCTGTTGAAATTGCTGACTTTCAGCTCCACAATAAAGAAGCGGTGCAGCGCGTAATTGTAGAATACCAAGTCAGCGCGATCCAAAAAGGCGGGGTCATTCGACAAACGCATTTGCCTCCCGACAAAGGCAAAGCATTCTCCCATCTCCGCCAGGGTTTCGCATATGTTATTCACGAGCAGGTCTTCTACTTCTTTCTCGCGCAGAGCACCTTTGCCCTCCAAGATTGGGAACGTATAGTAGGGTTTGGAATAGGGGATAATCGTTTTTTCTTCCGCCTCCTCCTGCACTTGTGTGAGAGACTTGACTGCTGTATCCGTATTCATATTTGTTCCTCCTTGTTTGCTTCTTGTTGTTTTTCCGTTTGCTTTCTGCCCCCATCTTCAATATACCGGATTTTTCTGCGGATTGCAAGCGTTTTTTGCGCACTTTTGCAAAATTTACGGTGCCTTCATCTGAAACCGTCGGATTTGGTCGAATTTTGGCTTGCAAAATCTTCTGTGTTGCATTTCTCCGCGGGATATGATACAATATAAGCAACGGGCAGAGTTTCTGAAAACGAACAACAGAGGAGGCGCTATGGCTGCGGTTTACCTCACCTTGCTGCGGCACGGCATCTGCGAGGGGGAAAGCGAAGGTCGCTTCATCGGGCAAACGGAGGCGCCGCTGACGGCGCAGGGAAAGCAGGAATTGAAAGCAATGGCGCTGGCGGGGGGTTACCCGGCGGCGGACGCGGTGTTCTGCTCTCCGCTCTTGCGCTGCAAAGAAACGGCAGCGATCCTTTATCCGCAATTGAATTCAATTGAATTGCCGGATTTCCGGGAGTATTTCTTCGGCGAATACGAAAACAAAACGCCTGCCGAACTCCAAAAGCACGAGCTGTTTCACAGCTGGATTTCCGGTGCGCCGGGTGTAACGCCTCCCTTTGCTGAGTCGCTTACGGACTTCTCTGCAAGGCTGACGAATACTTTTGCGTTGCTGATCCAAGGTCTGCTGAAAACAAAGACGCCGCATTCCGTACTGATTACCCACGGCGGCGTGATTATGGCTCTCATGCACCGCTTTGCGCTTCCCGAAGCGCAGATGCACGAGTGGGCTTGTATGCCGGGAACCGGTTATACCCTGCGCGCGGACTTGCGGCTCTGGATGCAGGGGCAAAAGTGTGAGGCGGTTTCCATCGCCCCGGAAAGGGGGGCAAGCATTGCTTGATTTTATCCGGCGCGGCAAACCTTCCCTCGCACCGATGGCCGGCGTGGCGGACCGCGCCATGCGGGAGTTGTGCATGGCATCCGGAGCGGCGTTCTGCGTATCGGAGATGGTTTCCGCAAAGGGGTATATCCTCGGTGACAAAACCTCCGCCAAACTCTTGCGCATTACACCCGCGGAAGCACCTATGGGCGTGCAGTTCTTCGGTGACAGCCCGGAAACCGTTGCCGATGCCGTACGCAAACTGCTCGCAGAAGGAATAGAGGATTCCCTTCCTCCTGCCTTTATAGACATCAATATGGGCTGCCCGGCACCGAAAATAACCCACGGCGGGGCCGGCTCCGCGCTCCTGAAAGAGCCTATGAAATGTGAACGCATGGTACTGCTCGCCGGCAAAGCCGCCGGAAACATACCGCTCAGCGTCAAACTCCGTACCGGTTGGGATGCCGAACACATCACCGCCCCGGAAATCGCAAAACGCTGCGAAGCAGCGGGGGCAGCGTTTGTCACCATTCACGGCAGGCACAAACAGCAAATGTTTGCCCCGCCGGTGGACATTGATTCAATTTCTGCAGTGAAACAGGCTGTACAGATTCCTGTCATCGCCAACGGAGATGTGCAAGACAGCGGCAATGCTGCCTATTTGTTGGAGGCAACCGGTTGCGATGCCGTCATGATCGGCCGCGGCGCGCAGGGCAGACCGTGGGCGTTCCGGGAAGACGGGAGCATTGCGCCGTCTTTGCGGGAACGTATGGAACTCATGCTGGAGCATACCCGCAGACTGTGCCTGTATAAAGGGGAGTATATCGGTATGCGGGAGGCACGGAAACACGCGGCTTGGTATACCAAAGGTGTGCGGGGGGCCGCCGCACTGCGGCGGGAAATCGTATCCGCAATGCGGATACCCGACCTGGAAGCCATTGCAGCGAAACTGCTCTCCTGGTGGGAGGCGGAAGCATGAAGCGGAAGAAACCGGATTTATACTATGTACTGAGCTTTATCCAAGCGCTGGTCGTGTGTATAAAGGCATTGCATGCCGCAGTTCCGCCGACGGTTGCCGTATTCAGCCATGCCGCCCATGCAGAGGAGATTACCGCCGCTCTGCGGCGCACCGGGCTGTTCGGAGAAGTAAAGCTGCTTCGGAATATTTCGCATTTACAGTACCACAAGATTGAGAAATGGTACACCGGCACAGCGCATTGGAGCCGGAACTATGCGCGGTACTTCAAAGGTCTTTTGCGTCCGATTCTGGGGCCGCAGTTGGATTTAAAACGCTTTCGTAAGGTCTATTTATTCGTTGATTCCAATGCCTTTCCCTGTTGGCTTCGCTGTGAACGGCGAAAGTATCATGTATTGGAAGATGCGGTTTACTGGAATTGGCAATATTCCGCTTACAACTTTTGGGGAAACTACTATCAACGCACACGGAAGCAGAAACTGCTTTTCTATTGGACGGAGCCGATTTACAAGTTCGGCAAGAGCTTTTACTGCAAGTCGGTGGAGGTATCAGATGCAGCCATGCTGCATATTCCCCGGCACAAAATCCGTATCTGGGACTCCAAGGTAGCCATTCGGAATTTGCCGCCGGAACACAAGGAACTCCTCTACAGCGCTTTTACAGCTGAAATACAGCTGCGCCTCCCGGAGGAAGAGGAAGCAATGCTTCTCCTCACCCAACCGGTGAGTGACTTCGGCGTAGCAACATTAGAGGGACAAATCGGCGTAATGCGTGAACTGATGGAAACGCATGGAACCGGACTGCATATCGTCATCAAACCGCACCCACGGGATCGCTACGACTATAAGGAAGAGTTCAAGGACAACCCGCGCATCGATGTGCTTCCTGCCGCATTGCCGATGGAAATACTGGAGTATGGGCACGAATTACACTTTAAGCGTGCGGTAACAATTACGAGTTTTGCGATAGACACCCTGACATGCGCAGAGGAAAAAATCAAAATGGGCTACGAGTGGGGCTATGCCCAAAAGGACAAGTACCCGGGAGAAATCATCAAAGCCGATGATTTCGGCGATGGCTGGACGTATACAAAAGACAGTATCCGCTGCGGCTCCCACGTATTTCCGATAAGCTATTACAACACTTTGGAGTAGGTGATAAAGATGGATACCATTTGCTTCATCCCTGCGCGGTACGGCTCAACGCGTTTCCCCGGGAAACCATTGGCGTTAATCGGCGGCAAACCGATGGTCTGGCACGTTTATGAGAACGCAGAGATGACCGGCGCATTCAATCACATCGTGGTGCTGACGGAGTCACCGATTGTCGTGGAAGAGTGCCGCAAATACAAAATCCCTGCCCTGCAAACCTCCGACCGGCACCAAACCGCCACCGACCGCGCAGCAGAGGCGGCCGGTCTGCTGAAAGCCCACCGCTATATCCTGCTCTTTGGGGACGAACCGATGCTGACCCCCGGGAAAATACGTCAGTTTCTGCGCGGCGCAGCGGATACGGCTTCCGCCGTGCAAGCATGCGCCCCCTTTGCGCGGCAAGCCGATGCCGACAAAGACACTACTGTGAAGTATTCTTTGTCGACGCACAATACCATCGTGGGTGCGTCCCGCCGTGACTTTCCTTATGCGACAGATGCCTCCGCCGGAGAGGAACGGGTATACAAACACATAGGGCTATTCGCCTGCACGCCGCAGATTCTGAAGATATACCGAGAGACTCCCCGCAGTTTCACAGAGGAGAGCGAGAGCATAGAACTCCTCCGCCTGCTGGAAAAGGGCGTACACGTCAAAGCCGTAAAGCTGAAGACCGATGCCATGAGCGTTGATGTCCCCTCCGATTTGGATTACGTCAGAAAGCAAATGGAGAAATGAATCCATACGAACGCCTCTCCCCGTGGATACAGGATCATATTTACCGTAAAGGTTGGGAAACACTGCGCCCGGTACAGGTCGCGGCTTGCGAAGTGCTGTTCCAAACTGAGGACAACCTCCTCCTCTCCAGCGGCACGGCAAGCGGCAAGACCGAGGCGGCATTTTTACCCGCGCTCACAATCCTCAGCGAACATCCGTCCGCTTCCGTTGGTATTCTGTATATCAGCCCACTCAAAGCGCTCATCAATGACCAGTTCGTCCGCTTAGGCAGTTTATTGGAGGAGGGCGGTATACAGCTCACGAAGTGGCACGGCGATGCCTCCCAAGGCGGCAAGCAGAAACTTCTCCAAAACCCAACCGGTGTCCTCCAGATTACGCCGGAGAGTTTGGAATCCCTCCTCACACGCCGCCCAAAAGACGCCTCCAACTTGTTCCGGGATTTGCGCTTTGTAATCGCGGATGAAGTCGCCGCTTTCTGCCAAGGGGTACGCGGCATTCACCTGCAATGCCTCTTGGAGCGCGTGGATCGCTGTTCGTCAAGCAAAACGCCGGACGGCAAGGCTGTGAATCCGCCGCGCCGCATCGGACTCTCGGCCACCATCCACCCGGAGAGTGCCGCGGCTTTCGGCCGCTGGCTCTCCTCCGGGCAGAACCGCCGGACGCAGCACCCCATTGTCCCCGCCGCCAAGCGCAATCTCGGCATCGGCATGGAATACTTCCACCCCCAAGCCGAGAATGAGGAGGAGGACCAAAAGACCCATTTCGAGGAAGACATCCTCGCGGACAGCTACGCCTTTTGGCTCTATGAAAACACCTTAGGTAAGAAAACCATCGTCTTCGCTAAAAGCCGCATGGGAACGGAGTCCGTTGCCGCCACGCTGAAGAAGGTCGCCGCCCTCTGCCGCACCCCGGACGTGTACCGCGTCCACCACGGGAGCATCTCCGCCGCTCTGCGGGAGAGTGCCGAGCGAGAGATGAAGCAATCCGACCGCCCTCTCGTCACGGCGGCCACCGTCACGTTGGAGTTAGGCATAGACATCGGCTCATTGGACCGCGTTGTGCAAATCGGCGCCCCTTTGACCGCCTCCTCCTTTGCTCAACGCATCGGCCGCTGCGGCCGGCAGGGGCAGCGGGCGGAACTTCTCTTCGCGGTCTTTAATGAAAGTGTTGCCATACCGGGCGATGTCCTGAGTTACTTCAACTGGGATTTCCTCAAATCCATAGCCATCATACAGCTCTATCTGGAAAAACGCTGGGTGGAACCCCTCCCCGAGAACGCCTCCTTGCCTTACGGTGTCCTGTACCACCAGACCATGGCTTGTCTGCTCTCCTTGGGCGGCTTCGCCCCGGCGGCTCGCTTGGCGCAGGAGGTACTTACCCTCGCTGCTTTCAAGGACATTCCGCAGGACGATTACAAGGCACTCCTCAAACACATGATAGAGACACGCCACCTCGATAAGGATGAGCGCGGTCTTCTCCTCGTCGGACCGGAGGGAGAGCGCATCATCAACTCCTATGAGTTCCTGTCCGTCTTCGTGGCAGAAGAAGAGTTCAAAGTCCTCTACAAACAGCAGGTCATCGGTTCCCTGACCCAGACGTATGTTGTCCCGGGAGCGCGCATTTCCTTGGCCGGAAAAAGCTGGATCGTCACGAACATGGACGAAAAACGCAAGACCATCACTGTCGAACCGACCCAAGGCCGTAGCGAGAGCGTATGGGTTTCTCCCTATGAGGGACCGCTGGATCCTGTGGTGCATGAACGGATACGCCAAGTCCTGCTTGAAGATACGGATTATGCCTATCTCTCTCCTGTCTGCAAGGAACGCCTCAAAGATATGCGCCTAATGGCAAGGGAGCATATGATTTTAGAAAAACCGGTCTTCCAGACAGCAGAGGACTCTCTCTGCCTATTCCTTTGGAGCGGGGACAAGGTGCTACGCACCATACAAGCCGCGCTGCGGCTCTGGCACGTGAAAGGCGAATTTGCTCCGGCGGAAACACTCCCCGTGTATCTAAATTTTGAGTCAATCACACAGGGCGCGGAGTATGTAGAAAACGCACTGCACGCCTTGGCGAAAGACGGCATCTCCGCCGACCTGCTGCCGCTCCCCGCCAAATGGGAGGCCTTCTCCAAATTTGACCCCTACGTGCCGCAGTCTTTGCTGGATAAGCAGTACCGTACGGAGAAATATGATCCCCAGGCGCTGCAGACGGTTCTCCGCGCTGCGGAGCTGTAATTCTTGTTAGGCATTATCAAGTTGCAAGCCGGATATGGATTTAAAGACTACGTAGTTTCTTCAGCCATTTTCGATGATGATATATAATGATTCTATGTTTTATTTCCCCTGTATTCATAAGGTGATTTCGGATACACCCCCCGATTTCAAGTCAGTCTATGCGGCAACCACTTTACGATAGCCATTTGGATTGGCTGAAGAAACTACGTAATCCTACACCCGGCATAGACCAAGCAATCCCAGATCAACGCACTTTCAGGGCATTACACAAACACAATCCTCTCCCGCCTCAAACAGGCAGAAGAGGACTGTTGGTTACAGAGGACTGTAGGTTACAATCGGTATCAAAAAATACCCTGTCAACCGACTTTCAGAATATGGAAACTCAGGGTATCCTGCCGCCAACGGAATGGAGCGCCATTAGAGGAAACAAACAGCTTGAGTTCATCGCCGGCGTTCAAGGTGGTCAAGGTAGTCTTGTTGACGCTCAAGGTATCGCCGTTTTTGCCTTTCAGCAACAAAGCGGAACCATCCAGCACCCGGTTACCGTTGAGCACAACCGAAACCGCGCAATCGCAGGCATTCAAGTAGGAGAAACTATAGTGAACGATATAGGTTCCGTTCTCATAAACGAGCAAGCGCTGGTCGCCGTCATCTGCTTCCATACCTGCGCTGACGGTAGCTTTGGAGAAGTAACGCATAAAGCCGACACTCTCCGTGAAGTCATCGCGCAAGGCACCGATGATGCCGGCGTGGGCATAGACGACACTGCCTGCTGCTCCGGGCGGTCCGGGAGGTCCGGAAGGTCCGGTAGCGCCTGTCGGTCCGACACGGCCTTCTGCGCCGCGTTCCCCGCGTGCTCCGGGAGGCCCCATAGGTCCGACGGGACCGGCTTGCCCTTGCTGCCCTTGGATACCCGGACGGCCGCGTTCTCCGGCGGGCCCTGCTTGCCCCGGATCGCCTTTCGGGCCGCGCACCCCTTGCACACCGGTAGGACCGACGTCACCTTTTTCGCCTCTATCGCCCTGCGGACCGGGAACCCCTTGCGGTCCTGCAGGTCCCGGAAGACCGGCTTCTCCCTGCGGCCCCGGTACACCTTGCGGGCCTTGCGGACCGGGGAGTCCCTCCGGACCTTGCGGACCGGGTTCTCCCTGCGGACCCTGCGGTCCGATCATTCCCATAGGTCCGATAGGCCCGGGTTCCCCTTGCGCACCGGTGGGACCTATCGCTCCTTGCGGTCCGGTCGCACCTACTGCGCCGCGCAGACTGGCAGGTCCGGGTTCTCCTTGCGGACCTTGCGGACCGGTCGGCCCTACTGCGCCTTCCGGTCCTGTCGGCCCCAAATCCCCCTGCGGACCGGTCGGACCAACCGCACCATCTCTTCCCGGGCGGCCCGGCGGTCCGGGTATCAGCTCTGTTACTACCTGGGAGCAAGAAGCACATGGCTCCGCTTCCGTCAACACACCTGTCTCGTATACTGTATAGGTATTCCGGCTGTCCGTACACTCCGCGGCTGTTTCTGCCACGGTTTCTGTCAAGACTGCCGTTATCTCTTCGGTCACCTGCGCCGTGATTGTTTCTGTAATCTCTTCCACGACCGCCTCTTCCACAGGGCTCGACGCACTCATGATGGGGACATAACAATTTGGTGAGCCGTATGCCGTATCCTCATAGACCTCGGTTACGGATTCCTCCGCTGTTTCGGCAATCGCAACAACTTCTTCACAGACAGCTTCTGCTGTAGTGGTTTCCGTGACTTCCTCACAGACAGCTTCTACTGTTATGGTATCCGTAACTTCCTCGCAGACAGCTTCTGCTGCAATCGTCTCTTCAACTACTTCGGCGATTTCTTCCGTATCGGTTTCTGTTGCATCCTCTGCAGCACAGGTTGTTTCGCTGCGGCGCACACGGTTGCCTGTCGGTCGGATGTAAGTCGGTTCCGGCGGTGTGGCCGGCTGCGGGTGCTGCCGTTGCTGCCGCTGCCGATTCCGGGCTTCCATTGCTTTTTGCTGTTCCACTCGAACGGCACGGCGGCGGTTAGCTCCGCTCCCTAAGTAGATATAACTGCCGTCCTGCGGACAGCTTGGACAGCAGTTCTGTCGGCACGGCGGCCTTTCAAAACTTTCGCTGCAGCAATTCTCAAAATTACTGCAATTGTAGCATGGATAACCGTAATTCTGGGGCATATGTTGCTCACCTCTCGTTTGGTTTTCTTCCGTTAGAATGATTTCTTTGTATCTATATGCGGGGAGGGAGAAAAAAAGGATAACATTTTTCCGTCTCGCAAGGCGTTTCGTAGGAGTAAATAAAGGCTATGGTATAGGACTATGTAGTTTGTTCAGCTATTGTAAATGGCTATAGTAATGCAGTTGCCGCATATACCGATTTAAAATCAGAGGGTATATTCCAAATCACCTCATAAATACATGGGAAACAATACATAGAACCATTATATATCATTATCCAAAATGGCTGAAGAAACTACGTAGTCATATATTTCGTACTCGGAAGGCGCGTTGATCTGGGATTGCTCGGTCTGAGCCGGCCGATAGGACTAGGACTATGTAGTTATTTCAGCCTTTATAAATGATGATATTATTCAGATTATTCGTTTTATTTTATCAATTTTATGGGGTGTTTCTGAATTCAGTCTAAGATTTAAATGCAATAATTCTTATAAATGGCTATATATAATGGATTAGAATACCTGAATAAACTACGTAATCCTTAAGAAAAAAATCTTGCAAAATTTGTCGAAATATGGTATAATAGGCACATAATCCCACAAATCAAACCAAAGGAGAATCCCCATGCCCCTGACCCACAACCAAGAAGGCGAACCGATAGGCTTCACCGCATTTGCGGCGCGGTATGCAACCGAAGAAGCGTGCTACAAAAAACTGTACGAGGTACGCAAGGCTGCGGGGTTCTGCTGTCCTCGATGCGGCTGCACGGAGCTTTACCCGATCAAAAAGCGGAAGGTATACCAGTGCAAGGAATGCCGGCACCAGACGTCTTTAATTGTAGGGACGGCGATGGAGGGGACGCACTTACCTCTGCGCAAGTGGTTTTGGGCGATTTATATAGCGGCGACGGACAAGCGTGGGGTCTCGGCCCTTTATTTACAAAAGCACCTGCACACGGCATACAACAGCGCGTGGTTTTTGTTGCAGCGCATACGTCAGATGATGGGGATGCGGGAGGGGAAGTACATGTTAGCAGGCATCATATCCTTTGAGGATACGAATTTCAAAAACAAGCAACCGGGACTGCCGCAGCGGCGTGGGCAGCAAAGGGCGAACGTACTTATCGGAATGACGAAGACGGAGAAGGGAGGGCCGCGCTATGTAAAGCTGCTGCACGTCAAGGATTTAAAGGGAGAGACAGTACGAGCGGCATTAGGCACTGCATTTGAAGCGGGAGCCGAACTGCAGACGGGCGCATTCCCGAACTACCGCAAAGCGATGGCAGAGAAGTATCTGACAGCCTATACGGTAGCGGATGCGGACAAGGATATGCTTTTATGGCTGCGAACCGTGGTATCGAATATCAAGTTGCTCTTCAACGGCACCTATCACGGGTTGGATGCAAGGCACATCCAGCGGTATCTGACGGAGGCGGAATACCGATTCAACCGCAGGCGCATGGAGGACAGCATCTTTGATCGGGTATTGGCGGCAATGCCGGAATCTGCACACATCACCTACCGGCAACTGACGCGGGGCGCCGGGTAGTGTAAGAGGCCTATTTGCAATTATTTGTAAGATAGCGGAAGCGGAGGAAAAGCCGGTCGTTTGTGCGTATAATAAGAGAAGAACCGAAGCGCAGAAAGCGAGGCAATCTATGACTATAGCCGAAGAGCAGCTGCAGACGGAACACCGTTTGCTCTCCCCTTATGCCGCCTTTTCCGATGGAGTGGGGAGCGAGCGGCGGAATGCGGAGGAACCTTGCGCCATCCGAACGGCATACCAGCGTGACCGTGACCGGGTCCTGCACACACACGCATTCCGGCGTTTGAAGCACAAGACGCAGGTGTTCCTCTCTCCGACGGGGGACCATTACCGAACGCGGCTGACGCACACCCTGGAGGTATCCCAGATAGCCCGCACCATCGCACGGGCCTTGCATCTGAACGAGGACTTGACGGAAGCCATTGCATTGGGCCACGACTTGGGTCATACTCCCTTCGGGCACGCCGGCGAGCGCGCACTGGACGCGGTCTGCGGTTTCCCGTTCCGGCATTATGAGCAGAGTCTTCGCGTCGTGGAGCACTTAGAGAAAGACGGGCAGGGTTTGAACCTCACAGCCGCAGTCCGGGACGGCATTCTACGGCACACGTGTGACCCGCCGGCCGGCACTTTGGAGGGGCAGATTGTACGCGTTGCCGACCGCATAGCCTATATCAACCATGATATAGACGATGCGGAGAGCGGCGGTATTCTTAGTGCCGCAGACTTGCCAAAAGATGCCTGCGCGGTGTTGGGAACAACGAAGTCCGCTCGAATCAACGCCCTCGTAACGGATTGCGTGACCGCTTCCGCCGAGCTGATGGCAAAACAGCAGCCGCAAATCTCTCTAAGTTCAGAAGCGGAAAGCGCCGCCGATGAACTGCATCGGTTTATGTTTGATGCCGTATACACCAACCCCCTCTGCAAATCAGAGGAGAGCAAGGCAAAGGATATGATTGTTTGGTTGTTTGACTACTACAACCATGTGCCGAACGCGATGCCCGCGCAGTATGTGCGCATAGCGGAAAAGGAGGGGAGTTCCCGCGCCTCCGCCGATTATATCGCCGGCATGACGGACCGCTTTGCCGTAGCGATGTTTGAGGCATGCTTTGTACCCAAACCTTGGACCAAATGGTAATTCCAACCGGATACAGCATAATGCCTAAAATTCGCAACAATACATTCATAAAATTCTAAGGGATTATTTTCAAAAAAACCTTTACTTTTCCCGTTATTTGTGATATAATTTCGTTTGATAGCAATGAGGCTGTATAGTGGGTAGATTACCTGACAGCTTCATTTATTATTTTCAGCTCCGAATAACTAAGGCAGCGAAAGGATGGATACATTCATGGCGAAACTCGAAAAATCGGCAGTCCCTGAGCTTTTCGGCTCAATGGTGTTCTCTGACAGCATTATGCGTGAACGCCTCCCCAAGGACGTGTTCAAAGCTCTCCAAAAGACCATCAAAACCGGCGCGAAGCTGGACACAGAGGTCGCAAACTCCGTCGCCTCCGCAATGCGCGATTGGGCCATCGAGAAAGGTGCCACGCATTTCACGCACTGGTTCCAGCCCATGACCGGCATCACGGCGGAGAAGCACGACAGCTTCATTGCCCCTGTCGGCGACGGCAAAATCATTATGCAGTTCACCGGCAAAGAACTCATCCAAGGCGAACCGGATGCCTCCTCTTTCCCGTCCGGCGGACTGCGCGCTACGTTCGAAGCCCGCGGTTATACGGCTTGGGATCCGACCAGCCCTGCTTTCGTGAAAGACGACACGCTCTACATCCCGACCGCGTTTTGTTCCTACGGCGGCGAAGTGCTTGACAAGAAGACGCCTCTCCTGCGCTCCATGCAAGCCCTCTCCGACCAGGCCCTGCGCGTCTTGAAGCTCTTCGGCAACACCGAGGCCTCAACAGTTGCTACCACCGTCGGCCCGGAGCAAGAGTACTTCCTTGTCGACCAGGAACTCTACAACCAGCGCCCCGACCTCATCCTGACCGGCCGGACCCTCATCGGTGCCAAGCCGCCCAAGGGGCAAGAGCTTGAGGATCATTACTTCGGCGTTATCAAGTCCCGCATCAAGGCGTTCATGGCCGACCTTGATGAGGAACTCTGGAAACTGGGCATCCTCTCCAAGACCGAGCACAACGAAGTTGCCCCCGCCCAGCATGAGATTGCACCGATCTTCTCCACCACCAATGTCGCCACCGACCAGAACCAGCTCACCATGGAGTTGATTAAGAAAGTGGCGCTCGACCACGGTCTGGCCGCCCTCCTGCATGAGAAGCCGTTCGCCGGCGTCAACGGCTCCGGAAAGCATAACAACTGGTCCATGGCCACCGATACCGGTGAGAACCTCCTGAACCCCGGCAAGACCCCCGAGGAGAATACCCAGTTCCTGCTCTTCCTCGCCGCGACCATCAAAGCCGTGGATGTCTACCAAGACCTCCTGCGTGTCTCCACAGCCACAGCCGGCAATGACCACCGCTTGGGTGCCAACGAAGCCCCGCCCGCTATCATCAGCGTGTTCCTCGGCTCTGACCTGACCGAGATTCTGGAGTCCATCGAAGCCGGAACTCCCTTCCAGAACAAAGGGCAAATCTTCCTTGACAGCGGTGTCGCCGTCCTGCCGCCGCTCCCGAAAGATAACACCGACCGCAACCGCACGTCCCCGTTTGCGTTCACCGGCAACAAGTTTGAGTTCCGTGCCGTAGGCTCCGCGCAGTCCATCGCCTGCACCAACATGATGCTCAACACCGCAGTCGCCGATATCCTCGATGAGTTCGCCACCCGCCTCGAAGCCGCCGCCGACCTCAAGGCAGAAGTGCAAGCCATCGTCAAGGAAACCTACGCTGCCCATAAGCACATCGTGTATAACGGAAACGCCTATGATGCCGGCTGGCCGGAAGAGGCCGCCCGCCGCGGTCTGCATAACTATCCCTCCACTCCCGAAGCCCTCCCGCACTATCTGGACGAAGCCAATATCGCTGTCCTTGAGAAGCACCATGTCCTCTCCAAAGAGGAAATCGAAAGCCGCACCGAAGTCCTCCTGGAGAACTATGTCAAGGTTCTCGTTATTGAGGCACAGGCGCTCGTCGGTATGGTCAAGACCGATATCCTCCCCGCCGCCGTTGCCTACTCCGCTGCCCTCACCAAATCCGCCCTGAACAAGAAGAGCCTCAGCGCCTCCGTCAGCACCGTCTATGAGGAGGAACTCATCGCCCAAATCTCCGCCACCGCCGAAGCGCTCTATAAGAATAACGGCGAACTCGAAGCCGCTGTCCTCGCCGTGGAAGAGGCCGGCGATGCCGCCGCTCAAGCTACCTATGTCGGCGACAAAGTCGTGGCTGCCATGAACCTCGTTCGCGGCTCTGCCGATACCCTCGAGACGGTTATCGCCACCGACTACTGGCCCTATCCCACCTATGCGGATTTGCTCTTCCGTGTGTAAGCTCCGTTTGCCTTACCTTTTTCTGCTGCTTTTGCTTTGCAAAAAAAGCCCCGCCCGGTTCGGCGGGGCTTCTTGCTTTGGGTGGGGCGTTTGTTACTTGCTTTGGGTCGGGCGTCAGATTTGACAACAGGACTATGTAGTTTATTCAGCCACGCATAATGGTAGTGTGCAAGCGATACACCTTCAATCCTGTCGGATATATCGGGACTGTTTTCGGAATCACCCTCGCTTTTTCGACCATCCGGATTCTGAATCCTTAATATACTATCATTTCTATTAGCTGAAGAAACTACGTAATCCTACTGTCAGCTACCTTCAACTGCCCCCAACCACCTGAATCCACCATCGCCGCCACCGGCATAATATGACTATGTAGTTTATTCAGCCACGCATTACGTAATCCTACTGTCAGCTACGTCCAACTGCCCCCAACCACCTGAATCCACCATTGCCGCCACCGGCATAATATGACTATGTAGTTTATTCAGCCACGCATAATGGTAGTGTGCAAGCGATACACCTTCAATCCTGTCGGATATATCGGGACTGTTTTCGGATTCACCCTCGCTTTTTCGACCATCCGCATTCTGAATCCTTAATATACTATCATTTCTATTAGCTGAAGAAACTACGTAATCCTACTGTCAGCTACGTCCAACTACCTCCTGCCTCAATCCACCATCGTCTTCTGCAGAATTGCCCCATACGTCTCCGGCAATTCATCCATCGTAACGGCACAAATCGCCTGCAAGGTTTGCGTATCTTTTCCGTTCATACGAGCAACGACCTTATCCGCGCGGAAAGCGGGGAGCAATCCATCTTTCCCCACGGCGTGGTAAGGCACTTGGCGCAGGCGGACGCTCCACGGTTGATTAGCCGGGAGGTCGGCAATAGACAGACTGCCTTGGAAGAAGCCGCGCAGGTTTTCCGGCAGAAAGCTCTCGACAGCGCAGTAAGCAACAACCATTACGGGGGTGCCGGTGAAGCCGTCCGTGAGGGAGTTGCCGCTGTCATATATGGCATCCAAGGTAATGGACTGACCGAATATGTAGATAGTTGCCTGCGCTTTATGTGCGCCGGGGTTGCGGCGGTGCACCAAGGCGGCAATGCCCCTCGCCGCACCATAACCGATCAGGGCAAAGAGGATGAGCGTCAGCATATCCAGGTCAAAGTACACAATACCGTTCCCATAGAACATACTTTCCGGTTTGAGGGTCATCTCCAGGACAAACATCAAACCGCCGAAAACGATTGTGACAGCGAGGAACGCACCGCACACCCGCAGGAAGCGCTTCCAGTTTCCCCAGCCCCAAGCGGCAAAGACAAGCAGAAAGAGCAATCCCGCCCGTTCCAGCAGAGAGAGCGCTAAAGGCGGGGTCGGCAGGAGCGCCAAAAGAGAGGAAGCCCCCCCGGCAAAGGAAGACAGCACCACTCGCCACCGTTTGGCGCGGACAGAGGCAATCGCCGACGCGCCCAGCAACAGCAAGTAGGTGAGGATGATATTCTCCGCGACCAGTATGTCGGCATAAACGAGTTCCGTCATCCTGCATCCTTTCCGATACAATGGCAGAGGCAGCCATTGCAGTCTGACAACCTCTATTCTACTCTATTTCAGATGCGGATATTGTCGTATCCTGTCGACAAAGAGAAATATTCACGAATCGGCGTCAGCGCCACAGGTGCCGGACACACACGGCAGCGGCAGTATAGAGTTTATGCTGCGCCAGCCATACCGCAAGGGTATCCATGGAACGGGAGGGTTTGCCGTGGCGGCGCTTATAGGCCTGTTTGGCCATGGGGCATTTCAGGATGGCTCGCACGCGTTGGGTTTTGTCCTTATGAAGGGCGGCGGCTATCAAAAGGGAGGGCAGGACGGTAGTGCAGACATAGTCTGCAAGGTTTTCCAGAGCGGCTGTTTTGTACGGCTCCTGCACATAACGGATAATGCGGTCCTGCTTGGCGGCAACATGGGAAGAGATCAGCGCCAAAGCCTCCGGACGTTCCCAGAAGGTGTGGGTAAGACCGGTCGTATTCTCGTAATAGCAATAGAGTCCGGCGGGGCAATTCACAGCGGCGCACGCTTGAAAGAATGCGTCCAACAGGAAGATGCTGTCCTCCCCGTAGGGCATACCCTCCGGGAAGCGCAAGCCTTTCGCCTGCACAAAAGTTCGGCGCAGCATCACCCGCCAGTGGTAGCGAAAGAAACCGTTCGTCTGCAATGCGGCGGCATATTCCGAGAGTGCTTCCGGGGTTAAAGGCTCACAAGCTACGGGAGGGACTTCCGGCGCTGCGGGAGGCGGATCTGCACCATCGGCAATCCATTGGAAGCCCATACGAATGCAGTCGGCATCCCCAATACCGCACAGCGCCGTTTCCAGGTACTGCGGGAGGTAGGTGTCGTCGGCATCCAAGAACGCGATGTACTCCCCCTGTGCGGCATCTATGCCGGTATTGCGCGCCGCAGCGGGTCCGCCGTTTTCCATTCTGTTATAGATATGTATGCGGCTGTCCTTTGCGGCGGCTTTGGCGGCGGCTTTGGCGGACTTGTCGCTCCCGCAGTCGTTGATGAGCAGCAGCTCCCAACGCGTGAATGTCTGCGCAGCTACGGCGTCTATTGCTCGCTTCAGGGTGCTTTCATTGTTATAAAACGGCAGGATGACCGAGACGACCGGCGGCAGGAGCCGGCCGGACTCCGGGGGCACCAATGCAGGGCAGAAGCCCAGATAATCCGCCGACACCAAGCGGAAGCGAATGCCGTCCCGCACCCCCTGAAAGGCGCGGCGGTGCGCCGTTTTTCCGTGGAGATGGCAATACCAGCAGTCGGTGACACCCTCCTCAACCAATATATTATACAGCGGCTCACAGACCTTATCCAGCGTCAGCGGCGGGTAGTGCAGGAATACAAGCACGCGGTCGGAGAGCTTGCGCGCCTCGCGGATAGACATACGCAACCGTTCCGCCTCCCTGGCGAGAACCTTTTCGTCTGCACTCTCCCCGGAGTCAAAGAACCAACCGCGGGAGCCGCAGATGGCGGCAGCCTCCGCTGCAATGGCGTTGTTCTGCAAGAGCTTCAGGGAGGTGAAACCGTTGCTTTCCCAGAAGTCCTCTATCTTCTTGCGGGTGGAGAACCAATAGTCATGGTTGCCTTTCATGAGTATCTTCGTCCCCGGGAGACTGTGCAGGAAACGGAAGTCCTCCAGAGCATCGCTCAGATTCATCGCCCACGACACATCCCCGGGGATGACAACCGTATCGCCGTCTCTCACGAGGCGGCGCCAATGTGTTTCAATGCGGGCGGCGTGTCCTTCCCAGCCGGGGAAGATGTCCATGGGCTTCTTCGAACCAAAGGACAGGTGCGTATCGCCGAGGGTGAAGATTGCCATTGCTGTTCTCAAGCCCTTTCGAGCGTAATGGATCCCAGTTTGCCGCCGCGGAAATCATCCAAAAGGGCGTTCGCGGCGCGCAGGGTGTCCGTCTCCCCGCCGGGGAGGAGCATCCCGCGGCCTTTGCCTATAGCCGCCAAAAGGTTATACGGCTCGCCGCCGGTGTCCGTGAGCGTATAGCGTTCCCGGAGCCTGTCGGTATAGCCTTCCTGCAGAAACCTAAGCAAAAGGCATGCCAGATGCTCCGTGTCCATCACTTCGTCCCGGATCGAACCCAAGAATGCCAAGCGCTGTGCCGCAGCTTGGTCCTCCAACTTCGGCCAGAGGACACCCGGTGTGTCCAGCAGCTCCAAAGGAATCCCGTTGATCTTCCCCAAGGAGAACCACGTCAGGCGGCGCGTGACTCCCGGTCGGTCCGCAGCCGCAGCCTTGCTTTGCTTCGCCATGCGGTTGATGAAACTGGATTTGCCTGTGTTCGGTATGCCGACAACCATCAGACGCAATGGCTTGCCCGGCATTCCCTTCGAGGCGTTCTTCTCTATCACCGGGGCGAGCGCTTTCTTTACTGTCGGCAGAAAGTCCTGTAATCCCTTGCCCGTCTTGCAGTCGCAGATGAGTACGTGCGCCCCTTGCGCCCGCAGCCGCTGGGCCCATGCCCGGGTTGCGTCAGCCTCGGCTAAGTCCCGCTTGTTCAGCAATAGTATCCGCGGCTTCTCCCCTGTCCACTTCGGCAACTCCGGGTTGGCACTGCTCTCCGGCGCCCGGGCATCCCGCAGTTCTACAACGCCGTCTACCAAGGAAAGATGCTCCTGCATCAGGCGCCGCGTCTTCGCCATGTGCCCCGGAAACCATTGCAGGGGGGGGGCAGCGGCCGTATTACGGCCGCCCTCGGGGATGGCCGTATTACGGCCATCTGTTGCGGCCGTATTACGGCCGCCGCGCTCCGGCTTACGTTTCATCCTACACCACCCGGAAGTTTCCGAAGGGAAACAGGCGCAGCACGACGCGGCCCAAGAGGTAGTCCTCACGGATCGGACCGACTTCCTCGAAGCGGGAGTCCGTGGAGTTATTGCGGTTATCGCCCATACAGAAGACATAGCCGGCGGGGACGGTATAAGGCATATCTACGGAAGCGGAATAGGCGGGAGCCGGTTCGGTATTCAGACCTTCCGGAAGATAAGCCTCGGTCAATTCCTGTCCGTCAATGAAGACATTTCCGTCCCGGATGTCAATGGTCTGACCGCCTATAGCGATGACACGCTTGACGAGGGGCTCATGCCAGATGTTGGGTTGGGTGATGATCACAATGTCACCCGGCTTGGCAGTCCCGGCAGTAGCGGAAATCAGAAGGGAATCCCGGTCGCGAAGGGTCGGGAACATAGAACTGCCGATGACCCCCGCAAAGCGGAAGCAGAAGAGGAACAGCAACGTGATGACTGTAATTGCGGAGACGAGGATATCAGCGAAGTCATACAGGGAGCTGTACTTTTTCTTTTCGGTTTGTTCTTCTTTTTCCGGCATGGTCCGCCTTTCTGCTTTGGGTTGCATTGCTTGTGTATCGCTTTATGTCAATAATCGCCGGCGGGTTTCCAGGCGAAAGTGGGGTAGAGGCGGCAAAACACCGTGCCGACGATGCGGTTCTGCGGGACGAAGCCAACTTCTTTGCGGCGGCTGTCGGTGGAATTGGTGCGGTTGTCGCCCATGACAAAAAGGGTGTTATCCGGGACGGCGGCGGGGTATTCCATGGCTGCCGCATAGTCCGGGGCGGGAACCGTTTCCACACCGTAGGGGATATAGGCCTCAAAAATGGCGGAGCCATCTACAAGCACCTTGCCCTCGGCGAAGTCGATTGTTTGCCCCGGCAGACCGATTGTGCGTTTAATGATAGGTTTGTGCAGCGTTCCCGGGTCAGAGAGGACAACCACCTGCCCGCGCTTTGGTTCTATCGGGAGGGGGTTCACCAAGAGCCAGTCGCCGTCAACAAAGTTCGGCATCATGGAACTGCCCTCCACACGGACGGGGCGCACAAAGAAACCGAACATAACAAAGACCATGACCATCGCGCATATCAGCGAGCCGATGAAGTCATACAGCCACCGCAGCGGGCTTTTGTCACCCACCGCGTCCCTGGCTGTCCGCAGGGCGTACCAGTTTTCCCGGCTCTTTGCCATAGCGTTCTGCCTTTGCGTTTTCACTTATAGGGTTTGCGGGAGGGTGAACCCCTCCCGCAGGAGATTGCTTTGCTTATGCCAGCTTCTCTTTGACCTTGGCAGCCTTACCGACACGGCCGCGCAGATAGTACAGTTTGGCGCGGCGCACTTGGCCCAGACGCACGATTTCGACCTTCGCCACATTGGGGGAATGCACGGGGAACACACGCTCCACACCGACACCGTAGCTTAGGCGGCGGACGGTGAAGGTTTCGCTGATTCCGCTGCCGCGGCGTGCAATGACCGTACCTTCAAATACCTGGATACGCTCGCGCTCGCCTTCGCGGATTTTGACGTGTACCTTCACGTAGGAACCGATGACGATCTCCGGCGGTGCCTCCTTGAGGGAGGACTGCGCCACGCGCAGAAGGGCGGCTTCCGCGGAGTTCGGGTTGCCCATGCTGCCTTTTTCAATGCGGGCAGCAACATCGGATTGCTTGAGGGTTTTGATGACCTTGCTCATGGAATCTCTCCTGAATGTATATTCGACCGTTCATGGCGCCGCTCTCGGGTGTATGGCAGGGAACGCAGAGGAACGGAAGTTGTCAGCCCAAACGCTTCCCCCTTGGCAGGGGCACACTTGTATATTTTACCACAACCGAATCAAAATTGCAAGAGGTAATGCTAAAATATTTTGAATCACCTTGCAGTGCCGCTGTATTTGCCTTGCATTCTTCCGCGGTTTGTGCTACAATAAGTGGGACGAATACACTGCTGATAAGGAGATATTATATGACCGCCGTTAACGTCCGTGATTATGGCGCCGTCGGGGACGGTAAAGCCGACGACAGCCCTGCCGTCCAAGCAGCTCTGGATGCCGGTGCGAGCGTCGTTAGCGTGCCCGAGGGTATCTATCGGTTGGTTGCCGGTTTGAAAATCGGTTCGGATACAGTGCTGCAATGCGGGGACGGTGTGCATTTTGTTTTTGACGGCGACACGCCGCGCACCGCCGCTGATTTCATGCTCTCCAACAAGGATATGGCCGGCGGCAACCGCAATATCACCATTATCGGAGGCTCCTGGGATAGGCAGAATACGGCGCCCGGCACGCAGAGAAGCAAGGACTTGTTCGATACGGAAAGCTATTCCGGCAACACCATGCGCTTTGTGAATGTGCAGGGCTTAAGGATAGAAGACGTAGGGATTCTGAACGCCCAAAGCCACGGCATTGCATTTTCGGATGTTGACGGCTTTTCAATCCGGCGCATTTCGTTTTCGAGCCGGCAGGAAACCCCCAACCAAGACGGCATCCACTTCGGCGGGAATGTCAAGAACGGCCTTGTGGAGTTCATCTCTGCTTCCGGGAAGCAAACCAACGACGACCTCATCGCCCTGAATGCTGACGATTGCAATTGGCGCAATGAAAACAACGGCCTCTCCTGCGGGGACATAGAGAACGTGGTCATTCAGCATATCCATGCGGAGGACTGCTGGTCCTTTATCCGCATGGCCACCTGCAAGCATTCCGCTATCCGCAATATAAGTATCCGGGACGTAACCGGCGGTTGCAGACGCTACGCCGTCAATATGGATGCGCTGCGCTACTGCCGCACACCCCTCTTCCGTGAGGAGGACGAACCCGACGGGGTCGGTTGGATTGAAAACGTGGAACTCCGCGATATGGTTGTCCATAAAACAGATTCGGCAAACACAGAGCCGCTGGTTGTCGGGGAAAGCCGATTGCACGAGTTCCGCATGAAAAATTTTCTGCGCAACCGCCTGGACGACTGCTCACCGACTGCCCCGCTGGCGGTGTTTAAGAACCTCAGCAACACTTGCATTGTCTACGATGACTTGGATGACAGGCACGCTGTCCGCTTGCAGACAAAACAGGATCAGCTGTTAATTCCCGGGTACTTTATGGATTTGCGCGCCGTCCGCCTCCGGGTGCGGATCAAAGAAAACTGAACCAAAAGCACTTGACAATACCGCCGAAATGGTGTACACTCTAAGTATAGCCTGCCGGTCTTTGTCGGCTGCTTGGGCGCAAATTGATTCATGGGAGTGTTTCGGGATGAAAAAGCTGCTCTGTTGGATTCTCTGCTTTTGCGTATTCGCCGGCGCAATGGGGGTGAGCCATGCCGCGGCGGCTTTCTCTGACCCGCGGGTGGACATGAACGCCACGCGCAGCCGGGCGGACATCAATGTGCGCGATCCGTTCATCTTGGTCTATGAGGATACCTACTTCATGTATGCCACCGGCTGCGCACCGCCCGGCTATGGCTGCTACGTTTCCACGGACTTGGAGAACTGGGCCGGTCCTGTACGCGTCTGGTCGCCGCCGGCCGGGAGCGATGCCAACGGAAACTACTGGGCGCCCGAATGCCATTACTATAATGGGTACTTCTATATATTTGCCACTTATATCCGCCGCTCGGTGGGCTTGAGTACCTGCACCATCCTGCGCGGCGACAACCCCTTGGGTCCTTTCACGGAAATCACCCCCGACGGCATGGCACCCGCCGACACGCCTTGGATTGATTCCTCCTTCTATGTGGATCGGGAGGGGCAGCCGTGGATGGTCTACTGCGAAGAGGTGGTCGTGTGGTCGCAGATAGAGAGCATCAAAGCCGTCAAACTCCTGCCGGACCTGACCGGCTATGCGGGTGAGCCTGTCAAGCTCTTGGGCAATGAGGACCTCTACCGCGGCATCCCGCACATCTCGGAGGGACCGTTCCTCTACCGCTCGGAAACCGGGGAACTCCTGATGCTCTGGTCCGGCTATACAAACAACGGCTATGTCGTGGCGCAGTCGCGCTCCGCATCCGGTGACATCTTGGGTCCTTGGGTGCATAAGAATTGGCATCTCTATGAGCGCAGCTACCAGATCGAAGAAGATGCCGGACATGGGATGCTCTTCACGGGCACGGATGGGCAGCTGTATCTGTCCGTCCACTACCCCAACAACTGGGGCGACTTCGGCAAGGAACGCGCCGTCTTTGTCCCGGTCAGGGACTACGGCAATGCCGTGGCGGTCATCGCCGACACGGAACCCGGCAACTTCGGGGCGTTCATTAAAGACCCGGGAGTAGCGGATTTCTTGGACTCCATTATCCGCTCTGACTTCTTCCTCTTCCGTTGGCTGGGGGAACTGATCTATTGGAATGTGTCGGAATTTGTTGCGTGGTATGAAAGCATTTTCCGAACCTAAGGTCTTGGCGCAGATGGTCAAGGGATTGCGGGTGCTATGGCTTATGGTATATTGGCAGCCAGGCGCTTTGCCCCTTCAGGGCATCTCCGCCCCTTCAGGGCGCTTTGCCCCTTCAGGGCATCTCCGCCCCTTCAGGGCGCTTTGCCCCTTCAGGGCATCTCCGCCCCTTTAGGGCGCTTTGCCCCTTCAGGGCACCCGGTGCCTCCTCGCGGGGTGGGGGTGGGGGTGCTGCCGCTTTCGTGCTTTAGTTTGTGATGGGTGCTCGTGATACGTGTTACGTGTTACGTGACGGGCGATGCGTAGGGGATATTTTTTGTTACCTTATGTTACTTTTTAGGATTATCAATAGGACCTCGCCCCTTTCAGGGCGCTTTGCCCCTTCAGGGCACCCGCTTCTGCGTACTGGCGCAATTGCCCCTACAGGGCATCTCGCGGCGGTTGTGGCGCATTGCCCCTTCAGGGCATCTCGCCCCTTCAGGGCGCCCGCTTCTGCGTCCCGGCGCATTGCCCCTTCAGGGCATCTCCGCCCCTTTAGGGCGCCCGCTTCTGCGTCGCGGCGCATTGCCCCTTCAGGGCATCTCCGCCCCTTTAGGGCGCTTTGCCCCTTCAGGGCATCTCGCCCCTTCAGGGCGCATTGGCCCTTCAGGGCATCTTCGCCCCTTTTAGGGCGCCCGCTTCTGCGTCCCGGCGCATTGCCCCTTCAGGGCATCTCCGCCCCTTCAGGGCGCTTTGCCCCTTCAGGGCACCCGTTGCCTCCTCGCGGGGTGGAGGTGGGGGTGCTGCCGCTTTCGCGCTTTAGTTTGTGATGGGTGCTCGTGTACCTGTTTTTTGTTACCGCGGCCTTGTT
>JAISUW010000022.1 GCA_031271865.1 Oscillospiraceae bacterium | reverse complement strand
CTTCTTGCCTCCTTTCACCTCCTATTATAATGATTTTTTTGCGTTTGTCAAGGGGGTTTGCCAAGTTTTACGGTTGGTTCATCTGCTTTTGACGGATTTTGTCGGTTTTTGGCGGGGTGGATTTTTTTCTGTATCCGGGTCTGTCCGAAAAAAACACATGAAAACAGGGCTTCCCGCATAGCATTTGGAAAGAGGATTGACGGAAAGGGGGTGGGGCGCTTGCGCAGTGTTTTGCGCCGGACGGCTCTTTGTTTGGTTTCGGTTGCTTTGCTGCTGCTCACCTCCTGCAAAATGCCGGAGTGGCAGGATTTGCGCATCTTTTGTGACGGGTACTCCGAAACGGAGGGGAAGAGCCTCAGTCCGGAGGACTTTACAGGCAATGCGGGCGAGGACGGCGGTCTTATTCTTGAAACGGTTCTGTCGGGAGATCTGCTTATGCGTATTACTACTCTAAACAACAATCGTATCCATACCGTCAGCTTGACGGCTTTGGCGGAGACACCCGCCGCTGTTTTTGACGAGGCGGCGCGGCGCATTTTGGCGGCTTATGCGCATCTTGCGTCTTTCGATGCTGCCGAAATCCTGAAAGAACTGCGGGCCAATGGGAAGCCCGGCTTCCGCTCTTGGGATAACGGCAAGTATAAAGCAACCTATGCGGAGAATGAAGCGGCACGGTATATTCGCATCAGCCAACTGCGCTATCTGCCGGAGGAGAATCCCCTGCCCAGTTTGCGGGTGGAGGAATAATCAGGTCTTATTGGATATAGGAGGAGTACCATGGATTACCACGCCATACCCAAAGAAGAGGCAGTAAAAATATTGGCAAGCGATGCGCAGACCGGGCTGTCTGCCAAAGAAGCCGCGGCAAGGTTGGAAAAATACGGAGAAAACAAGCTGACCGGACAAAAGAAAGCGAGTTTTCTGGTTCGCTTCTTGGCGCAGTTCAAGGATTTTTGTGTGATTGCGCTGATTATCTCCGCCATTATCTCCGCAGCTGCAACACTGATGAACGGCTCGCATGACTTCTTGGATTCCATTATCATTATCGGAATCGTGGTGGTCAACTCCCTTGTGGGGGTTATCCAAGAGGGCAGGGCGGAGAAAGCGCTGGAGGCTCTCAAAAAGCTCTCCGCGCCGCGGGCGGAGGTGCTGCGCGGCGGGGAAAGGCTTTCTGTGCCGTCGGAAGAACTCGTGCCCGGGGATATCATCTTTCTGCATACCGGGGACCTTGTGCCGGCGGATGCGCTGCTGCTGGAGGCCGCTTCGCTCTCCACGCAGGAGGCGGCACTGACCGGGGAATCGCTGCCCTGCTCGAAGCGGGCAGATCTGACGCTGCCGGAGGAAACACCGCTGGCGGAGCGCAAGAATATGGCGCTTTCCTCTACTGTGGTGCTTACAGGGCATGGTAAGGCTCTCGTGACGGCAACCGGCATGGGGAGCCAACTCGGCAAGATTGCCGGGATGCTGGCAGAGGAAGAAACCCCGCAGACTCCCCTCCAGAACCGTTTGGAGAAAGTCGGGAAGCAGTTGGGTATCGGCGCGATGGTGATCTCCGCGCTGGTGTTTGTGCTGTCGCTGATTCAGCATATGGCTGTCTTGGATGGGTTTATGCTCGGCGTGAGTTTGGCTGTGGCGGCCATTCCCGAGGGACTGCCGGCGATGGTGACGGTCGTGCTTTCCATCGGGGTGCAGCGCATGGCGAAGCAGAATGCAATTGTACGGCGCCTCCCTGCCGTGGAGACACTGGGCTGTGCTTCTGTAATCTGCTCGGACAAAACAGGCACCTTGACGCAAAACCGTATGCAAGTACCCATGGCGCGCTCTGCCAAGAAAGCCAACGAGAAAGAACACGGCATTTGGACACCCGGCGGCTCCGCGGAAGAAGAAAAGGATATGCTGACCCTCGCGGCTCTCTGCTGCAATGCGACGCTCGAAAAAGACGGCAAGGATGTTAAAGCCCTCGGGGAGCCGACCGAAACGGCGATTATAGACGCCGCCGACAAACTGCGCATCCCTGTCATGACACAGCGCAGGGAATGGGCGCGCTTATTCGAGCGGCCTTTTGATTCGGCAAAAAAGCGCATGGGTGTGGTGGTAAATCTGCCGCATGGCGGGGAAGCGCCGCTCGCAGGGAAGACCATGATTGTGAAAGGCGCACCGGATGTGCTGCTGAATCTTTGCTCGCGTGTGCGGGACGGTTTGGGAGAAAAAGCGCTGGACGCGGCCGCGGCGGGGCAGATTGCCGCACAGAATGAGGCGATGGCAAAACGTGCCCTGCGCGTCCTTGCCGTTGCTGTGAAGCCTGTGAGCGGCCTTCCGGAGAATGCCTCGGAGGAACAGCTCACTTTCCTCGGCTTAATCGGTATGCAGGACCCGCCGCGCCGCGAGGCCAAAGCCGCCGTCGCGACGGCGAAACGCGCGGGGATTACGACCATTATGATTACGGGCGACCATGTTACCACGGCCGAGGCGATTGCCCGTGACATCGGAATCATTGATTCAATGATTGACCCCTGCAAAGCCGCCCTCACCGGGAATGAAGTGGACGGCATGGATGACCCGCATCTCATTGAGGCTCTCCGCTTTGTGCGCGTGATTGCCCGCGCCGCACCCGCGCACAAACTGCGCGTTGTAAAGCTGCTGCGCTCACAGAAGCAGGTAGTAGCTATGACCGGCGACGGCGTAAATGATGCGCCGGCTCTCAAGGCTGCCGACATCGGCTGCGCCATGGGCCGCAGCGGTACGGAAGTCGCCAAAGGCGCCTCGGATATGATTCTGACTGACGACAACTTCGCGACCATCGTCCGCGCCATTGAGGAAGGGCGCACCATATATGATAATATAAAGAAAGCCGTCCACTTCCTCATCAGCTCCAATATCGGGGAGATTGTCGCGGTGTTCTTTGCCTCCCTTATGAAGATGCACCCGCCGCTGCTGCCGATTCAGCTCTTGTGGATTAATGTAGTCACGGACTCCGCGCCGGCGATTGCCCTGGGGATGGAGAAGCCCGAAAAGCATATTATGCTGCGCCGTCCGAAACCGCCGGAGGAACACTTCTGGAACCTGCCGCTTGCGTTCCATATGGCGGTAGAAGGATTGCTTATGGGTTCGGTCGTGCTGCTGGCCTTTGTCTTGGGGGAACGGCTTTTGGGCGGTCTGGAGGACATCGCGCTGGGGCAGACCATGGCTTTTTCCGTCATGAGTTTTGTGGAGATTATGCACGCCAACAACTCCCGGTCGGAGCGGTCGCTGTTTGCCATCGGGCCTTTCTCCAACGGGCGGATGAACTTTGCCAATGTCCTTTGCGCCGGTTTGCAGTTGGCGGTTGTGATGATTCCCGCGCTCGCTGAGAATTTCGGCTGCGTGGCAATGAACCTCCCGCAGTGGCTGACGGTTATCGGGCTGTCTCTCCTGCCGACCTTTGTCATGGAGTGCGAGAAGACGATGCTGCACGTTTCCAATAAGCGCAAGAAAGCCAAGGGCGGGAACAATTGAGTGAAGAGGTAACGGCTGCGGGCAGTACTCTTGCGAGTACTGCCCGCTGTATTGCTTTGCGGCAAATACCAAATAATTTTCTCCGCTTCCCCGATTGATGCTTTTTCAGGTTATAATAAAAGTAACTCTATCGGTAAAGGGCATGGGGAAGAAAATGGCTGAGTACTTTCCGGGTATCCCGGCGGCGGTGTATGAGGGCGCATGGAGCACGAATCCCTTTGCATTCAAAGTCTATAACCCCGACCGCATCATCGGCGGCAAGCCCATGCGGGAGGCATTGCCGTTTTGTTTCTCGGCCGCCGTGCCGCATGAATTGCTGCCTCTGCAGTCGGACATCGGGCAGGAGCCGGGACCGTGGCGCGCCGCCAACCCCTTGCAGCAAGCAAAGGATTCCCTCTGCGCGTCCTTTGAACTGATGGACAAGCTGGGACTGCGCTCCTATTGCATCCGTGATACGCAGCTGCGGCCTTTGGCAGAAAGCCTCCGCGAAACGTATGTGCGAACCGACGAGATGACGGAAGGGCTGCTGTATTTGCAGAAAGCGTATGGCGCCGAGCCGGCGGCGTTGATTTGCGATTTGCGCTCCGACCCGCGCTTTGCGCTGGGTTCGTTTTCGTCGCCGGAGGTGGACATTGTTTCATTGGCGGCGGCACTTGCCAAGAACGCGGTAGATACCGCTGTGAAGTTGGAAGCAAAGTCGTTTGTGCTTTCCGTCGGAAGCGTACCGGAGGCGGATTGGGCGCAGGCGTATGCCGGCAACCTTGCCTATATGCTTGTGCTGACCGCGGAGTATGCGCAGCGCGCCCGCTATGAGGGGCGGCTGCTTTTGGATTTGCCGGAGAGAACGGAACTCTTCCTGTACCGGCGGGAACTTCATCGGTTGTGGGAGCCGTGGGAGCTGCGCAAACCCGGCGTCCTTTTGGAAGCGGTCTATGACACGACGGCTCCGTCGCAGGCGGATGCGGTATTGCGCATCATCGCGGAGATGGACAGCAGGGCAGGGAGTGCCCTCTTGCAGGAACGGGAGCGCGTGGACGGGCGCATTGCCGACTTCCGCCGGAACCGCTTGGCGACTTTTGATGCTGGGGTGGGGAGTGCCATTCTGGCGCGGGAGGTTTCCTTGGATATTCTTGCCGCTTATGCGGAGTCTGTGCGGTCTTGGTCCTTGCCGACGGACAGTGCCGCTTACATCAACGGCATACGGGAGGGCTTGCGCTGGCGTTGAAGAGGCATACGCAAATAAAAGATTAATTTTCTCTTGACAAGTGCGCAGAGAAAGTGTATAATCTATTTATTAGGAATCATTCCTAATTATAACAAATCGTAACAGGCGAAGTCTGCCGTTTGGTATTTTGCAGAAAGAAGTGTTTCCTATGGCACCCACGCGGCGAAGCCGACAGCGCAATTTGCTCCTGCGGGAGCTGCGCGGCAGAACCGACCACCCGACGGCGGAAAGCCTCCATGCCGCTTTGCGGGCGCAGTCGGAGGGCATGAGCCTCGGCACAGTCTACCGCAACCTCGGCGTCTTGGCGGCGCAGGGGGAGATTCTCGAGCTGGCGGGGGAGGACTGCAAACGTTTTGACGGAAACACCGCCCCGCATACCCATTTGTGCTGTGAAATCTGCGGCTGCATGGAGGACTTGCCGGCCGCCGAGGATGCGGCAAAACGAAGCCTCTTGGAAGCTGCGGCTGCGTATGCCGCGCAAAACGGCATGGAAGCCGACGGCGTGCGCATTCTCTTCACCGGGAAGTGCAAAAACTGCGCCGCCCCCGCGCCGCAAACCGACGAAACGGCCTGATTCCGGTGCCTTTCGATATTTTTACCTAAGGAGTGAGTAAACCTATGAAAACCTATGTTTGTTCCATCTGCGGCTATGTCCACACCGGGGATGCCCCGCCCGAAAAATGCCCGCAATGCGGCGTCCCGGGGGAGAAATTCAAGCTCCAAGACAGCGACAGCCTTGTCTGGGCTGCCGAGCATGAAGTCGGCGTCGCGCAGGGCGTATCGGAGGACATCATCGCGGATTTGCGCGCCAACTTCGCCGGGGAATGCACGGAGGTCGGTATGTACCTTGCCATGAGCCGCGCCGCCCACCGTGAGGGATACCCGGAAATCGGTATGTACTATGAGCAAGCGGCCTATGAGGAAGCCAACCACGCCGCCCGCTTTGCGGAATTGCTGGGTGAGGTCGTGAGCGCCTCCACGAAGGAGAATCTGACCGTCCGCGTAGCAGCGGAGAACGGTGCGACCGCAGGCAAGGTTGACCTCGCCAAACGCGCCAAGGCCGCGAACCTCGATGCCATCCATGACACCGTCCATGAGATGGCGCGCGATGAAGCCCGCCACGGCAAGGCTTTCGCCGCACTCTTGAAGCGGTATTTCTGATTTTTGTTCTGTCCCGGTTAAACATCGAAGCCCCTACCGGGGCTTCTTTTTTTCGTTTCTGTTACCGCAAAGAAGTGCCTCCGGCGGTGGCACGGCGTAGGAACGTATTGGCATTGGAGAGAATCTCTTTGTCGTTTTCGAATTTCAGGGTGCGGTATGCTTCCTCGAAAGGCATCCAAGCCGCTTGGGAAATCTCTTCCTCCTGCAGATGCAGTTCTCCCTCTGCGGCGCGGGCGAGGAAGATGGTCACGCTCTTCTCCACTTTGCCTTGGATGACATACTCGCTGCTGCCTTTGAAATCGGGCAGAAGCTCTACGGTCAGACCGGTCTCTTCTAAGATTTCGCGCTTGGCTGTCTGCTCCGGTGTTTCGTCATCCTCGGTGTGCCCTTTGGGGAAACCCCAGTTCATGCTGCGCTTATTCTGAATCAGGAGATACTCCGGAACAGAAAATGCATCTGCCCGGCGGTAAACAACGGCACCGCAGGAGCGCTCATAAAGGCAGTTAATCTGTATCTCCTCGCCGAGCGGGTCGAAATAGAAGCGTATCGCCTCCAGAATCTCCCCGGCGATGTAGCGCACACGCTTGGCGGCGGTGACGGCATAGGTTTTGCCGGCAACGGTTGCGATGGCTATGACGCGCCCGTCGAAGTAGCGAATGGGGTGCGCCAGACCCATAATGAATACACCTTCCGGCCGTGGGGAACCGATGGGGAGGGTAATGGCCTCGCCGTAGTTGATGCTGTATACTACATTGCCGCCGAGCGCGTCAAAGCCCCAAGCGCCGGCTTGGGCTGTCACGCGGATACGGATGAACTTCCCCAAAAGCCCTGCATAGCCCTCCGGGGAGGGAGGGACGGGCGGGACGACAGACGGTGTGTACGGCTTCCCGCTTACACCGCCAACCGACGGCCGCGGGTAGTGCCGGCCGGGTTGGCTGCCATAGCCAAAACTTCGTGCATCCGGATTGCTTTCCACGTCAATACAAACTCCTGCTTTTTATCGCTTAAATCCAATCTGCCGCAGCAGATTGCATTTCTTCCGGCAGGGTATAACCCCGCTCTTACATATTATAGTATACACGAAAAAGAAATAAAAATCAAGCTGTTTTTTACTGTTTCTCTGCATTCTTTACATAATTCTGACGGTTCTGCCAAAGTATTGTAAATTTTCCTGAAAACACTCTTGCTTTTTTCTGCTGAATATGTTACAATTGAAATGGGTTCAGAGGGGATGAAGCGCAAAATGACATATTTTCCCTCCCGGCAGTATATGCCGCCTTGCGCGAAGATATGCTGCACAGCCGCAAAAAAACAGGGAACCCAAAGCCCCCCGAAAAGGTCTATATGGTAAGCGGGGTATTCTCTGAGTCTACTGCAATGCAATTCAATGCAATTCAATTCTATCCAACCGGGAGTGATAGCCAACATGAAAAAATACGTCACCCGCATCCTCTCCGCACTCCTATCCATATTGCTCTGCGCAGGCTGTCTTGCGGTGACAGTATCCGCCGACCCTGCAACGGAGCAGTTGCAGCGCAATCTGCAAGCACAGGTTTCCTCCGCCCAAGAGGAACTGAAAAAGACGGATCGCTATTCTGCGGACTACTTGGCATATGTGCAAGCCGCCGTGGACAACGCGCTGCTCTACATCGGTGCTACGGATGTAACAATGGACGACATCAACGCGGCCTCTGCGCGCCTGACGAACGCCCTCAATCTGCAAGACCCGGACGGCAACCCCGCTACGGTCGCTGCCGATGCCAATGACGACGGTGTCATCAACTACCTCGACTACGACGGCGCCGGCATTCCCCTGAACCCGCGTGAGATACGCAAATACAAGGTCATCGGCATTGACTGGATTGACGAGCAGTTCAGCGATGAATTCATCGGCTGGTGCTACACCATCTACGACTTTGCCAAACCGATCGGAGAAGTAGTCATGTGGTTTGTCTCCGTCGGCTGGGCCGTCTTCCAAGGGTTTATGTTTGTAGTGAAGCTCTTCTTCCCGCTGCTGATGTTCATCTGATCCAAAAGCAGAATTTCTTTCCTGCCCTATGAGGAATTCACCGTGAGAAAGCGACAGATTCTCGTAAATTATGACAAAATCGTTGCCCGACCGTCCGCCCTCGTAACCCATGTGCTAATGAACGAAAAAATCATTACACAGACCATATCAAAAACTCTATACCAAAGAAGGAGAACGAAGCAATGAAAGCCAAACGTATCCTAAGCATCCTTCTCGCCGTCCTCACAGCAGCCTCGCTGCTTGTCGTCGGCGTGATGAATGCAAGCGCAGCCACCGCACAGGACTATGAGATTCCCAACAGCGGTTTTGCTCTGGCGGAGGAGTATGACACTTCTTCCGCTACATCCAAGACCGTTTACTACAGCATCCCCCCGAACCAAGTCGCGAGCGACAGCACCGCAGGTACCACCGGTTTCGCAGCCCTCTACTCCGCGAACTCCGGCGGCAGTGTGCAGCCCCAGTGGGTTGTTACATTCACCCCCACACCGACCGAGACCAATCCGAGCCCGGCATCCTCAAGTCTGGCGGTTGCCAAAGCCAACGGTCTCACTCCCAGTATCACATCCGACAAGAGCGTCCTCAAACTGACCATTGTCCCCTCCTCCCTCGGGCGTTACGGCACGTTCTCCATTCAACTCAAACTCATTAACCACGATGGCGTTGCCTACGGCGGCGACATGTTGGATGCCTCGACCGGTAAGAACTACAGCATCAGCGCAGCTTTTACTGTCACGCTCACCGACGAAAGCAGCCTGACAGACAAGCTTGCCAAAGCGCAGGAAATCGTCAATGACTCCGCCCGCTACACCGATGCGTACCGCAACTACGTGTCCTCTGTGATTCTTGATGTTAAAATTGCCCAAGGCACCGCCGACTACTGCAGCGGCACTGCCGAAGAGAATGCCGCCGAAGTCAAAGCGCTGATTGACCAGCTGCAGCTGGTCATCGACAAGAAGGATGCCGCCGGCAACCCCTTGGCTCCCGCCATGAAGATTTACAAGCTCTCCGGCATTGACTTCATTGACGACCTCCTCCGCGAAGACGGCCTGGCTTTCATCTGGGACATCATCGACTTCTTCGAGTCTGACCTTTGGAAGGGCATCGTTGACGCCGGCACATGGGTCTATGAACTCCTCGCCGGGATTCCGTGGGACGATGTGTTCTCCGGCATTGTGAGTGCGGTCACTTGGCTCATCGGTCTCATCCCGACCTCGTGATTCGCGGCACACCAATCGTATACCTGCACACCCGACCGCCCGGTCGGGTGTGCTTTTCAAAATGCGCCGACAAAAAACGAAGCCCTTGACACTCCCCTTGAATTGTGCTATAATACCACTATCACAGCCAAGAAAGGGAAGCCATGAAAACGTATAACTACGCCATCCTCGGTCAGCCGAGCTTAGACCGGAACATAGACCATGAGGGCACGCTAGTGGAGGAGTTCGGCGGTGCCGTCACCTACGCCGCCCATGCGGCGGCCGCCTTGGGGTACACCGTCCTTGCCCTTGTCAAGTGCCAAGCCGCCACTGTCGACTGGCAGAGCGTTTTGGGACACGATGGTCTGGTGGATGTCCTGCAAATCGAAAGCCCGAACACCTCCATACAGAATACCTACCATACGGCAGACAGGGAGCGCCGTTCCTGCGCGGTCATTTCACGCATCGCCCCCTGTTACAGCGCGGCGGATATCCCCGCCGATACCGAGGCCGCCGTTTGGCACTGCGCCGGGCTGATGCGCGGCGACATTGGGGAGGATGTGATTGAAGCGCTCTATGCCCAAGGCAAGACCGTTGCCGTAGATGTGCAGGGCTTCTTGCGCTACGAAGTGGAGGATCACTCCATGCAGTTCGAGGACTGGGCGAATAAGGAGAAGCTCCTGCCGATGATTGCTTTCCTCAAACTGGATGCCGCCGAAGCGGAGATTATGACCGGCTTGGATACTTCCACAACGCCGGGCCGCGAGGAAGCCGCACGGATGCTCCATGCGTGGTCGAAGTCCGCCGGAAGCGCCCGCCCGCAGGAGATTATGATCACCCACAACACCGAAGTCCTCATCTATGACGGCGCAGACTTTTATAAGCAGCCGCTGAAGCCCCGCAACCTGACCGGCCGCACCGGCCGCGGGGATACCACGTTTTCCACATACATCTGCGAGCGGCAGACACACCTCATCCCGGAAGCACTGCTCACCGCAGCGGCTCTGGTTTCCCTCAAGATGGAGCAGCCCGGACCTTTCCGTTGGGATCGCGAGGCTGTGGAACGCTATATCTGTCAGTTCTACCCCAGTCAAGTGGCATGAGGCAAGAGGCTACAAGAGGCAAGAGAATGAAAGAGGGACGCAAAGCGTCCCTCTGTTTTTTCGGTTGGAGCGGAGTGCATCAGACCTCGAAGAGTGCGGTGGAGAGGTAGCGCTCGCCTGTGTCGGGGAGAATGGCGACGATGGTCTTCCCGGCGTTGGCGGGATCCTTCGCGAGCTGCGCCGCCGCCCAAGCGGCTGCACCGGAGGAAATCCCAACCAGCAAGCCTTCCGTGAGGGCAATGGCGCGTCCGGCGGCGAACGCATCCTCGTTCTTCACCGTGATGATTTGGTCATAGACGGCGGTGTTCAGCACATCCGGGACAAAGCCGGCACCGATGCCCTGAATCTTGTGCGGACCGGAACGGCCCTCAGAGAGAACCGGGCTGTCTGCGGGCTCCACAGCGACGATTTGGAGATTCGGGTTTTTGCTCTTGAGGTACTCGCCTGCCCCGGTGATGGTGCCACCGGTGCCGATGCCTGCCACGAAGATGTCCACGTTACCTGCGGTGTCTTCCCAGATTTCCGGACCGGTGGTCTCGCGGTGAATGCGCGGGTTAGCGGGGTTCACGAACTGCCCGGGGATAAAGCTGTTGGGCGTGGCATCCGCAAGCTCTTGGGCTTTGGCGATGGCCCCCTTCATGCCCTTCGCGCCCTCGGTGAGAACAAGCTCGGCACCGTAGGCGGCGAGGAGCTTGCGGCGCTCTACACTCATGGTCTCGGGCATGGTCAGGATGATGCGGTAGCCGCGGGCGGCAGCCACAGAAGCCAGCCCAATGCCTGTGTTGCCGGATGTAGGTTCGATGAGAACGGAGTCGGGGTTCAGCTTCCCCTGCTCCTCGGCCTCTTTGATGATGGCCCAGGCGATGCGGTCCTTCACAGAACCGGCGGGGTTGAAATACTCCAGTTTGCCGATGATTTTGGCGCCGGCTCCCTGTTTCTCCCCGAAGCGGGTCAGCTCCAAGAGCGGGGTTTTACCGATTAGGTCGGTGAGGCTTTTCGCGGGGCTTGACATTTGTGTTTCCTCCTGTTATAATATAGTAGTAAACTGATATGCATTGCATGGTACTATTATACGCGAATTCACGGCAAATGTCAAGCTTTTTCTGATAATTTTTATAAATTTACTATGTATTTCTTGTCCGCTTGCTCATGTATTTTCGCACAATCGTTCGGATTTAATCCATGAATGGTGATATGAAAGGGATATACGGAATGAAAATTGAAACTGCCTGCCTCCACGCTGTGCGTGACCATACGACAAATACGGGTGCCGTAGCTTTACCCATTTACCAATCGGCGACTTTTGCACATCCCGGCGTTGGGAAATCGACCGGCTACGACTACTCCCGCAGCCAAAACCCCACGCGGGAGCATTGTGAAAAAATGGTCGCGGCACTTGAGGGCGGCTGCGGCGGCTTGGGCTTTTCCAGCGGCATGGCTGCCATTGCCTGCTTGATGGATTTGTTCTCGCCAGGGGATGAGATTGTCGCCACCGCCGACCTCTACGGCGGCACGATTCGGCTCTTCAACCACATCTCCGCCAAGAACGGCTTGGTTATAAAATATGCAGATACCTCCGATTTAACCACGCTCGAAGGCGTCCTCACGGAGAAAACCCGCGCCGTTTTCATAGAGACGCCCACCAACCCGATGATGGGCTTGACGGACATTGCGGCAGTCAAGCGCCTGCTCAAGTCGCCGGATACGCTCCTCATTGCAGACAATACGTTCCTGACACCCATTCTTTCGCGGCCGATCGCCTTGGGAGCCGATATTGTGGTTCACTCCGGCACGAAGTACCTCGCGGGGCACAATGACACACTGGCCGGTTTTCTCGTCGCGGCGGCTCCCGAACAGGAGGATAAGCTCCGCTTCTTACAGAAGACAAGCGGTGCGGTGCTCTCTCCCTTTGATTCATTTCTTGTCGTGCGCGGCATCAAGACGCTGGCACTGCGCATGGCGCATTCCTGCAAAAGCGCCGCCGTGATTGCGGCTTGGCTCCAAACGCAGCCGTGGGTGACGCGTGTATACTACCCAGGCATGGGCGCTATGCTGTCGTTTACTGTTACATCCGAAGAAACAGCGAAACAGCTGCTGGAAGGTGTGGAGATTATCCAATACGCCGAGTCCTTGGGTGGGGTGGAGTCGCTCCTGACTTACCCTTTCACACAGACCCACGCCGATGTGCCGGTCGCGGAGCGCATTGCCCGCGGCATAGATGAGCGGCTCCTGCGACTCTCCGTCGGGATTGAGGATGCACAGGACCTCATCGCCGACCTTGCTTGTGCCGCCGATTCTGATACTGCCTGCCGAAAAGAGAATCTGTATGTACAACTTTGATGCCATCACCGACCGCCGGGGTACCGGAGCCTTAAAATGGGACTTCGCCAAGGAACGCGGCCGGCCGGAGGGTCTACTCCCGCTCTGGGTGGCGGATATGGATTTCCGCCTCCCGGATGAAATTGTGGACGACCTCCAGGCCGCTGTGAGACACGGCATTTATGGATACACCGAGCCGCTGGCGCATTACTATGCGGCGGTGCAGGATTGGTTTGGCACGCGCCATGCATTCACGCCCGCGAAAGAAGAGATTTTCCCCTCCCCGGGCGTCGTGTTTTCTCTGGCCATGTGCGTGAAAGCTTTCACCCAATCCGGCGAGGGTGTCCTCATCCAGCCGCCGGTCTACTACCCTTTCTTCGAGGTCATCCGTGACAACGGGCGGCGCATTGAGGAGAACAACCTCCTCTGCGCCGACGGGAGATATACCATAGACTTTGCGGACTTCGAGGAACGCTGTGCAAAGCCGGACGTGAAGCTCTTCCTGCTTTGCTCCCCGCACAACCCTGTCGGGCGCGTCTGGGAGCGTTGGGAACTGGAACGGCTGCACGATATTGCCGCCGCCCATGATGTTAAGGTCATTGCCGACGAGATTCACTGCGACTTTGTCTTCCCGCCGCACGTGCACACAAGCTACCGCCGGATAGACGAAAAGGCCATCGTCTGCACTGCACCGACCAAGACATTCAATATGGCGGGCTTGCAAATCTCCAACTGCTTCGTGCCCGACCCCCTCGACCGCAGTCTGCTGAAGAAAGCCACGGATGCGGCCGGCTATTCCCAACTCGGCACTTTGGGATACGTCGGCTGTGAAGCTGCTTACCGCAAAGGCGTTCCTTGGCTGGAGGAACTGAAAACCTATCTTTCCGATAATCTTAGTTTCATTCAGGCATATTTGGCGGATACCGCGCCTAAGATAAAGGTAGTGCAACCCGAAGGCACATACCTGCTTTGGATGGATTTCAATGCCTTCGGTTTGGCTGACCGCGAGCTGTGCCGGATTGTGCAGGAGAAAGCGCATCTGTGGCTCGACCGCGGCAGTATGTTCGGCAAAGCAGGAAACGGATACCAGCGCTTGAATTTTGCCTGCCCGCGCCGCATCTTGGCACAAGCCTTGGAGCAATTGTCCGGAGCTTTTTTCGATATGTAACGTTACCATTACATCTATTCAAGGAGCATGGAAAATGAGAATCTCAGCCAAAGGCCGCTATGCGCTCTGCGCCCTCATGGAGATAGCGGCGCGTACCTCCAAAAACGAACCTGTTTCTGTCATCTCCGTTGCGGAGAAGCTCGGCATCTCCAAGATTTTTCTGGAGCAGACCATCTCCCAACTCAAGCGGGCGGAGATTCTCCACTCCACCAAGGGCAAAAACGGCGGATATACCCTCACCCGCTCTCCCTCCAAGATTACCGTGCGGGAGGTTCTCTTCGCCGTTGAGTCCGCCCTCTTCGAGAAGACGGAAGCCCTCAGTCCGGAAGAATCGCCTTCCACCGCCGCCGCCCTTGACTATCTGCTTTGGTCGCCTTTGGACCGCGACATCGACCGCCGCCTGAACGGTGTGAGCATCCAAGACTTATTGGATTATAAGGTATCCTTGGATGTGGATTCGGCATACATGCTGAATATGTAAGTCTATCCCACCCAACTATAAACCCAGCAACCGCGCCGCTGTGCCGCCGAATACGAGATCCAACGCCGATGGCGAAAGCCCGCAGCACTTGAGGAAGAACATCTCATCGGTCGGGTCGGCCCAGGGCAGGTCGGAACCTAAGAGAATTCTCTCCGCGCCGTGGAGGGCTATCAGCTCTTTTGCCCAGGGCGGCGGCATCTTGCGGCATATGTATGCGGTATCAAAATAGATATTCTTCCCGCAGAGGTGCGCTTTTACGCCCTCCCAGAGCTGCCAGCCGCCGAAGTGCGCGGCGATAACGGGCGCGCCCTCAAAGACCGGCAGTGCTTTCGCCATCGCCTCCGGCGGGGCATGGCATGGGTCGGGGATGCCTATATCAAAGCCGGCATGGAAGCTCGTGATTAACCCGAGGCTTGCAACCTCTTGGTATATCGGCCATAAGCGCTTATCATCCACAAAGAAATCCTGGTAATCCGGGTGGAACTTGATGCCCTGTATCCCCGCTGCCTTGAGCCTGTGGAGTTCCTCTTTCCAATCCGGCGCATCCGGATGCACAGAGCCGAAAGGAATCAACCGCGCCTGCCCCAGCATAGAAATAGCAAAGTCGTTGACTGCTTTCTGCTGCCGGGGGTTGGTGGCGATGTTGAGCACCACGCCGTAATCTATTTGATTCTGCGCCAGAAAGCCTTGCAGTCCCGCGGGTGTGCCGTCAAACAGCGGGTTGCGCATCGCCGAGCGTCCGATGAGTTGATCCAGAGCCCGCCCCGCAATCCGTTTGGCAAAGCAGTGGGTATGAAAGTCAATTACCATATCGTGTCCTGTCTGTGTTCGGTAGTTTGAGCGTTTTTTCTTATATATATTACACCAAAACCGGCCTTTTGTCAAGCCTCGCAGGGCAAAAATCCGAATTATCGGCAGATTGCAAAAATTATTTTACAAAAACCCTTGCATTATGTTTAAAAATATGATACAATTAAACAAAGAGTAAAGAACTTAAAGTATGAAGCGCGCAAGCCCCATCACAAAAGCCCCGGCAAAAATGTATATCGTTTGGAGGGATATACCTTGTTGCGAATAGGTTATAGACACAAAGCACCTCTGCCGCCCGCAGGGGGCGGTCGCGCTCCCCCCGCTGTTTCGCAAACCGAAGTAGGAAAGAAGCCCACCGACTTCCCCCTCGCCCGCACGGTTGCCATCTTGGGCATCCTCGCCTCCTGCTCCACTTTTTTGGTCTGGGGCGGGGAGAATGCCACGTTGGCTAAGTTCCGCGCCGCTGCACAGGGGACTTCGGCGGTTAGTGTGGCGAGGTGGGATCCGCAAATGCCGGGGAATACCGTTAATGTCGCGCATTTCTATAATTCAATAACAAATGTTACAGCAAAAACCGAAAATGTAGCACTACCTTTCAAAATAAAAAACAATGGCGAAGTAACAGCTGATTTTCAATTCTGGGCAACCTACACAACAGATGGCACAACCCCGGCATATAATAGCACAAAAGTATCTGCAGGGAACAATTCAAAGTTAGTGAACTACACTTTCTCCTCAAGCACGCCAGGTACAACAGGTGAATGCACAATCGTTACTGCCTCCAGCACTACTGACACACCGGTCTATCGCATAAAACCCGGTGTTGAAGCTACCTTTTACATAAATCTCGGGAATGTCAATGAAAACCAGAGCTATGCGTGTAGGCTTTTCTATACAGCCACGCAAGTAGATTGAGGGGGTTGAAGAAAATGAAGAAGAATACTTATTTGCGTATATCGGCTTTAATGCTTATGTTAGCCCTCGCCACATCGGCAATCTCCGCACAAGGTGTCCTCGCAAAATACATCTCTTCCAATGTTGCTGATGATGTCAATTTCTATATTATTCATGCTTATAATACGGAATCCAGTAATGATACGGACCGCACTACTGCCGGTGTGTATGGCGCACATATTCGCTATTACTCCAATAATAACATCCAAGACCGTAGCAATGCGTCCTATGACGAAATCAAACTAAAGAAAGGTTGGTGGGCATTCCTACTCAAAGGCGGTAACGGCGGTCTTGGTTATGTCTCTAGTTATGGCGGCGGTTATGGCGGCAAAGGCGGTTATGTGCGTGGTTGCTATTACTTTAGTGCCGACACATCTGTTTATGTGCTTGCCGGACGCGGCGGTGAGTATGACGGCGCTGGGACTTCAGCTGTATGGTCTGCCGGCCGCGGATATGATGATGGTGGTGGTGGTGGTGGCTTATCTGCAATAACAACCGCCCGCAACGGCGGAACAGCACCCACCGAAGCCCAAACCATTGCCGTTGCAGGCGGCGGTGGAGGGGGAAGTGAGTATAGCATTGAATCCGGTACAGGTCGAGCGGGTTATAACGGCGGTGATGCGGGGAGCATTTGTCCAGATACAGCCTACAATATAGCACAGGGAATTGCTGCAAATGGAAACAGACGCGTTCAAGTGGGACAACAAGGCCAAACCGGTAAATATAATTCAGGTACGACATATACAGGAAATTGGAGCACGGCTCAGGGGGATCATGTCGGCGATAGCGATTATACCGCCAACAGCGGCGGCGGTGGTGGTGACGGTGTAGGTGGTGAAGGCGGTTGGGGAGATGGCCCGGATGGTACCGCCGGCGGATATTGGGATGGCGGTAACGGCACAGGTTCCAGCGGCGGCGGCGGAAGCGGTTTCTATGGTGGCGGCTCCGGCGGCAATAATTCATCCTTAGACCGCGATGGCTCCGGCGGCGGCGGGTCCGCCTTTGTCCGCGCCGGTGTCTATGATATTCCTACTTCCGGTGCTTTCTCTTTTGCGCATACATTCTTTCTCGGTAATAATTTGTATGCCAACCGCCACGACGGCTTTGTCGCTTTGGTTTATATGGGTGACATCAATGGTGCCAGACCTTGGATAAACACAACTACCTATTAACCTTTTCTCCCGCCCACAAGCAACTGAAATACACTCGTACCAACAACTACCCCGCCCGGTGCTTATCCCATGCACCGGGCGGGCGGCGGTTCGCGAACCGCCACATGGCGTCGCAAAGCCACACTGTAAACATACGCTTTCTTC
>JAISUW010000053.1 GCA_031271865.1 Oscillospiraceae bacterium | reverse complement strand
CCTGTAGGGGCGAGGTGCCCTGCCGCCGAACCGAATCATAAAACCCTGCCCGCAAAGGCAAGCAGGGGCGAGGTGCCATGAAGGGGCATTGCGCCCGGACCCCCGCGGAAACTTGCCCGATTGGATGGAAAAATCTGCCCAAATCCTGTATGCAGATTTTTCCATATGCGCTACTCTGTTCCTCGTCTGGGGTTGGGGGCAAGCTTTCGGTGTTCTGTATGGGTTGGGTGCAGATCCATGCTTCTTACCTTGTACGTACCCACGTGTACACTAGCCACGTGTACACTAGCCACGTGTACACTACCCCATCAAAGCAGAACTTCGTCAAAATCACGATTGTTCAGCCAATATTCCACGAATACACGGTCAAAATGCACAAAAAAGAGGCAAAGAGCAAAACTCACATCACATCCACACAGGAAACCGAAACCCTGCCCCCAACCAAAGCAGAGGCACCCAAGCAGCGCCTATGGAAAATTTGCCCAACAGGACATAAGGCAAATTTTCCATCCAAGCGGGCACTTCTCCACGGGGGGTCCAGTGGGGGAACCCCCCTGGCGCGCGGGGGGTCCCGGGGGGCCGCCGCGCAAGCGGCCCCCCGGGCGGGGGTTTGGGGGCGGCGCCCCCAAGGTGGAGGAACAAAGCTATCCTATCAGCACACCCTAAGGCAAAACCCAACCAAAGTGCAAACCCATTCCACCCAACCCCTTCGTCAAAATCACGATTGTTCACCCGAAAACACACCAATTTTTCGTCAAAATACACAAGGAGGGTCATGAAATGAAAGCAAAAACGATCCCTGCGTTACGCATGGGAGCCGCCCGCAAGCGAATGATGAGCGAACTGACGCCGGAAGAGTACGGCGCGGTTTACGAAGCCTTGGTCAAGTACGACCGCACGGGCGAGGAAACGCACTACAGCGACAACGAGCGCGTGAAGCGCCAGGCCTACAACCTGGTCAAAGCCTCCATCGACGCGGCCAAAAAAGGGGAGGAAGCCCGCCGGCAAAAGAAAGAAGAGCACCGAAAATTCATCCAAGCCCGCGTCGAAGCGATTCTATCCTTATACCCGCACAAAACCTATGAAGAGTACGAGGCGCTCAGAGAAGCATTCACGCAGAGATGGCAGGCGGCAAAAGAAGAAATCGAGGTACTAAAGCCCAAACTCCGCGAGGCCAAAGCCGCCTACCGCACGGAATACGACACCTGGAAGGGGCTGATTGAAGTGCTTAATTACGATCCGAATTATTTATATCTAATGCAAATCAAGCTTTTTAAAGAAAAGGAAGGAACAGACTTCCCGCTCGATGCGCAAGAAGCGCCCGCCCCGAAGCCCGCAATCAAAGCCCTCGAAATCAAAGCCTCCGAACCCAAAGCCCCCCAACCCGAGCCGCAACCTGTCCCCGAATCCATCCTAACGCTTACAGAACCCGAAATCAAAGCCCCGGAAGCCCAACCCCCTGAAGCCAAAGCTCCCGAAGTCATAGAGCCTGAAATCAAAGCTCCTGAAGCCAAAGCTCCTGCAACGAAAAGCCGCCCGCAGTTAGAGAGGGAATACATGCGGCTGCTGGAAATATATCCCAACCGGCGTTTTAATATGTTCCGCAAGAGCGAGTTTGAGCAATACTTACGGCTGCGCGACCCTGCGGAGGATCCGGAGAAAGTCATGATAGCCTTACGCCGCGACTCGAAGAGCATTTCATCCACGATGCCTTTTTTGGAGTGGTTCCGCGCCTATCGCCACCGCAAAGAGAGCGAGCACATTGCCCGCTCGATGCAAAACAAGAAGTAAGAAGCAAGAGGCAAGAGTTCTCCCACCAATCTTCGTCAAAATCACGATTGTTCAGCCAACAATCCGACACTTCTTCGTCAAAATGCACAAAACCAGAAGTAAGAGGAAAAGAGTAGAACGAACATCACACCCAGACAGCAAACCAAAACCCTGCCCCCAACCAAAGCAGAGGCACCCAAGCAGCGCATATGGAAAATTTGCCCAACAGGACATAAGGCAAATTTTCCATCCAAGCGGGCACTTCTCCGCGGGGGGTCCAGGGGGGGACCCCCCTGGCGCGCGGGGGGTCCCGGGGGGCCGCCGCGCAAGCGGCCCCCCGGGCGGGGGTTTGGGGGCGGCGCCCCCAAGGTGGGAGCACCAAGCAATCCTTTCCACCCAACTAAGAGGCAGAACCCAACCAAAGTGCAAACCCATTCCACCCAACCAGAGGCAAGAGGCAAGAACACCACCCCACTACTTTCGTCAAATTCACGATTGTTCAACAGCAAAAACCCGAATTCTTCGTCATTATGCACAAAAACAAACCAACGGCTTGCTTTTTCCGCAGATCTATGGTATAATAACCCTTGTAAATTGATAGGAATAGGAGGTAGATTGTGTCAGCAACAAAACAGCAGGGAACGCTCATAGAAATCGAAGGCTTAGACGGCTCCGGCAAGTCCACGCAGATAGCCTTGCTGCGGGAGGCGCTGGAAGCACGCGGTTTATCTCCTCTCTGTATCAAGCTCCCCCACTATGACGACGACTCCAGTCTGCTCGTACGGCGCTACCTCGCCGGCACGTTCGGCGCCAAGCCCGGCGATGTCAATGCCTACCAAGCAAGTACATTTTATGCCGCGGACCGTGTGTCCGGTTACAAGACGCGTTGGGGGGCAGACTATGAAAGCGGCCGCATTCTTTTAGCCGACCGCTACACGGGTGCCAATGCTTTCCACCAAGCCGCCAAACTCCCCGAAAGCGAATGGGCAAGCTTCTTTGCATGGCTTTATGATTTTGAGTACAACAAACTCGCCCTGCCGAAACCCGATTTGGTTGTGTTCTTAGATATGCCCCCCGCCGTCTCCAGCAAACTGCTCTCCGACCGCTATCAAGGCGACGAATCCAAACGCGACCTGCACGAAGCCGATTACACATACCTGTTGCGCTGCCGCGAAGCCGCACTGGCCGCAGCCGAACAGGCGGACTGGGCGGTCATCCCCTGCGCAGAAGGGGACAGCCCGAAATCAAAGGAGTCTATTCATGCCGACATCCTCAAGCACATTGGTCGAATCCTTGCCTGAAGCCTCATCTGTAAGTGAGGCGAAAGCCGCGCTCTTGAAACCGACGTCAGCCCCGGTCTTTGCCCGCCCGGTTTTGGAAGATGCGCAGTGGGCAATCCCGCTTTTGGCCGCAAGCAAACGCATGGGCTGTGATTATGCCTTCGGGAACATCTACGCCTGGAACCCGCTCTATAAGTCAGAAATCACGCAGTACCAAGGCTTCTTCCTCTCCCGCTCGATTTCAGAGAAGGAGCATGGCCTGAAGCCGGAGTATTGCTTCCCTATCGGGGACGGTGATTTGCGTGTTCCCATAGAAGCCATGCGCCGCGATGCCGCCGAATTGGGTTATCCGCTGCGGATGTACGGCCTGACAGAGGCGGATAAAGACAGGCTCGAAGCCATTTACCCCGGGGAATTCGAATACCATACCGACCGCGATTCCAGCGATTATATATACACCCGCCGGGATTTGGCAAACCTCACCGGCAAAAAGTACCACCACAAGCGCACGCACCTGACCGCTTTCTTCCGAGAGAACCAGTGGGAATACAGCGAACTGCTCTCCCGCGATGCCTCCTTGGAGGGCATTCTGGACCTCGCCAAGGAATGGGAGCAGGAAAACCAAGACAACGAAAACAAAGACCCGGAGCGCCTGGAGATGGAGCGCGTCGCCATCAAACGCTTCTTCAAGAACATGGAGGCATTCGGCGGCAAGGGTGCCGTCCTCAAGTCCGGCGGCAATGTCGTGGCATTCTGCGGCGGCGAGGAACTGTATCCCGGCGTATTCTGTACGCACTTTGAGAAAGCCTCCTCCAAGGTGCGCGGTGCCTATCAAGCCATCAACAACCTCTTTGCCGTGAACTCTCTGGAAGGCTATGAGTACATTAATCGCGAGGAGGATGTCGGGGATGAAGGCCTTCGGCAGGCAAAGCTCTCCTATCGCCCGGTCATCCTGCTGGACAAATGGGTCGCAACGGAAATCCGCAGTACTGCCCTATAGATAATAAGCACATCTTATATTCGTCCCAAACGCCCCAACCCAAATCAGGCGCAAATCGCTTGACAATACGTTCCTGCTGTGCTATAATCATAGCATGGCAGGATTCATACGACTATACTCTGTCAGGAGCGAACATATGTACTACATATTCCTCACCGATGGCTTTGAGGAGATCGAAGCCATTGCCCCTATAGACATCCTGCGCCGCGCCCGGGTGAACATATCCGTCATAGGCGTCCCGAAGCGCACGGTTACAGGAGCCCACGGGATTGCCCTGCTGTGCGATCTGGCAATATCCGACATCCACCCGGATGAACCTTTTGACGGCATCATCCTCCCCGGCGGTCCGGGGCACAAAGCGCTGGACGCCTCTCCGGAGGTGCACGCGTTTATAGATGCCGCCCATGCGCGGGGTTTGCTCATGGCCGCCATCTGCGCCGCCCCCTCCATCCTCGGGAAGAAAGGTCTCCTCAAAGGCCGCAAAGCCTGCTGCTATCCCGGCTATGAGAAGTTCCTCCTCGGCGCCGAAGTGCTGGACATGGACGTGGTACGCACCGGCAATATCATCACATCCTGCGGTGCGGGTGCCGCCATAGAGTTTGCGCTCTCGCTGGTAGGCTGGGCCGCAGGCAATGAAACTGCGGTCAAAATCGCAGAGGAAATCCGCTTCCCGTCGGTGCTGTATTAGCACCGGCCGGCGGCCGAAAGGAACGGTGCGGCATCACATGGACAAAGCGGCCCTCCGCCGGCTGGTGCGGACGCAGCGGCGTCAGCTCCCGGCAGAAGCCCGTGCAGCGGCAGACAGCGCGTGCTGCACTGCGCTTGGAAGCTGCCGCAGCTTCCGGGCGGCACCGCTTGTCCTTGCCTACTATCCCTTGCCGGGGGAGCCGAACCTCCTACACATCTTAGCAGAGAGCGGCAAAGCCCTCGCCTTCCCCTACAGCGGCACGGATTCCAAAGGCAATCCGCAGCTGTACTTTTATCCCGCCGAGAGCTTCACCGCCTTCGTTCCCGACCCTATGGGCATCCCGGCACCGAATCCCTCCGTATGCCGCCCCTGCCAGCCGCAGGATTTCACCCGGGGCACGCTCTGCCTTGTGCCCGGCATGGCGTATGATACCCACGGCAATCGCTTGGGATACGGCAAGGGCTACTACGACCGCTTCCTCAGCACTTTCCCCGGCAAGACCATCGGGGTATGCTATGACTCCTTCCTACTGCCGTCTATACCGACTGACCCGCAGGATGTGGCAGTACAAGCACTTCTGACCCAATTGCGATACATAGAAATAAAAGGTTGAAAAACAGGGAATACTGTGGTATAATAGAGGATACAGACGGTGGGGATTGCTGTCTGTCCACCTATCCGAAAGAGGAAACAACCGCCCATGGATGAAACCCCGCACGATACCGGCGCCCGGCCGGAAAAGAAGCCATTCAAACTCGATATAGATTTCGATGCCGTAGAGCTATTGGGTGATGCCACTCTATCTGCGTCTGATTTGCACAGTACCACACCCATCCCCAAGGCAAAGGGGACAACAGGTACGGTATCGAAAACCGGTGCCTTGCGTCCGCCGGTAAACAAGGCGCAGCCCTACAGAGTGCAAACGGCACAGCGCCCTATGTCTGCAGCAAGCCGGAAGAACAAGCTCATGCAGACGTTGGCGAGCATGTCCGTGGTTATAGCGGTCGTGGCGGCCTGTACGCTTGCGCTGTCCTACTTCGGCATATCCGTCATGCGGGATATCCTCGCCATCGGCCGGGAGAACGCCAAGACCGATGAGACGACCATTGTCTTGGAGGCAGACCTCTCTACAGCGGATGTTATCCACATCCTCAAGGAGAACAAACTCATCCACCAAGAGGCGCTCTGCAACCTGTACTTTGACTTCCTCCAGTTCATGAAAGCACGCAACGCCGGTATAAAGACGAGCGAGCTGAAGACACCCGAATACCTTTCCGGCACCTATGTCCTGACCGGGAACCTCGGTCTGGAGGAGATGCTCGATGCCTTCAAAGGCGCCCCCAAGACAGCGGAAACTGTCTCCCTGACTTTCCCGGAAGGTTATACGGCCGGGCAGATTATGGAGAAAGTCGCGAAGTACAAAGTGCAGCGTGCGGATGTCCTGCAAAGCTCCATGAATACCGCAGCATTCAACTACGCTTTCCTGCAAGGCTTGGATTTGTCCGGGCGCTACTTCAAATATGAGGGGTACCTCTTCCCCGACACCTACCAGTTCTATCTGGAGGAGAACTCGACTTCCGTTGTCACCAAACTCATGGACAACTTTCAGAGCAAGTGGTCGGAGGAATACGCAGCCCGTGCCGCTGAGTTGGGCTTTACGGTGGATGATGTCATTACCCTCGCTTCCATTATCCAGAAAGAGGCCGGCAACAAGGAGCAGATGCGGGACATCAGCGGTGTGCTGCACAACCGTCTCAACAACCCCGCCGACTTCCCCTATCTGGACTGCGACTCCACGCGGGACTATGTGACCAACAATATAGCCACGCGCATGGACGATGCCTCCGCGCAGTACTACTATGCGATATATAACACCTATGTCTGCATCGGGCTGCCCCGCGGCCCCATCTGCAACCCCGGCACGGATGCCATTGAGGCGGCACTCAACCCGAAGAAGCACGACTACTATTTCTTCCAGCATGATAAGTATAAAAAGCTCTACCTGTCGGAAACCAAAACGGAGCATGACAAAATCACCTATAAGCTCGTGAGTGAAGGGATTGCACAGTAAGCCATATGTTCGATTGGCGAACCGTTTGTGCAATAGGGAGAACCGATGGCATCCAAAAGCGAACGTAAAACCAAGGCTCTGATGCGCGGGGAGCGTTCCGGTTTGCGGCTCTACGCCGGCGGGACGGACTTTGTGACACTTGGGCTATGTTTGCTTGCGTCTATATACGGTCTGGTGCTGGTATATTCTGCTACGCTGCGCGTGAAAGCGGAGGATGCGCTGCTCCCCCGCGATGTGTTTACGATGCTCATAGCGCTAATCGGCGGCATCATTGCTGCGCTGGTCATCTCCTTTGTGGATTACACGCTGCTGCTGAAGTTCTGGTATATTATGGCGGGGGTCTGCCTCTTGCTAATGCTGGGACTGATTCCATTCGGTGTCGCACCGGACGCGCGTTCGGATGCCCGCAGTTGGTATGACTTGAAAGTGTTCTCCTTTCAGCCCTCGGAGCTTCTCAAGATTGGGTTTATCATATCCTACACTTGGCACTTGACCAAGGTCAAGGACGAGATTAACAAACTCAAGAATATCGCTCTGCTGGGGGCGCATGCCTTTGTGCCGTTTTCGCTGGTTATACTGACGGGCGACTTGGGTTCGGCTCTGGTCTTTCTGTCCATTGCCATCGGAATGCTGTTTATTGCCGGACTGAAGCTGCGCTATTTTGCCGCAGCCTTTGCGCTGGCCGCCGCCGCGCTGCCGATTCTTTGGGTGGGTTTCTTCAATGACTTCCAGAAGAACCGAATCCTTGCTGTCTATACGCCCGACAAACTGGATGCTTTGGAGTATAAGACCATCATATACCAGCAGCAGCAGGCGCGCAACGCCATGGGCTCGGGGCAGGTGTTCGGGAAAGGGCTGTTCAAGGGCAGCTACATCCAATCCGGTTCCGTACCGGAGTGTGAGAATGACATGATTCTCTCCGTTGCCGGGGAGGAGCTGGGCTTTATCGGTGCCTGTGCGGTGATCGTGCTGATAGGTATTATCATCATCCGTATGATACGAGTCTCGACGCATACAAGCAACTTGCAGGCGCGGTCTATCTGCACCGGGGTAGCGCTGTTAATCGGTGCGCAGGCGATTATAAATATCGGTATGTGCATCATGGTACTGCCGGTCATCGGGATTACACTGCCTTTCTTCTCCGCCGGGGGTTCTTCTACCCTGACGCTCTATTGCTCCGTAGGTTTGGTTCTGTCCGTCTATCGCTACCAGAATGAGCATGAGGACGCGCAGAGCTATATGAACTATCTATTCTCCTGATTCTATCCAAAACAGAAAGAAGGACAAACCATGGATACACGTTTTGCCATCAAAGAGTACCACGATGCCGCCGCCGTCACCAAGGCGCTGGATGAGCTGATTCAAAAGCCCATCTACTCCATCCTGCCGGAGAAGCTCAAGGTGTACGAGGAAGAGTATTACGGCAAGAAGTGCCAAAAGTCCAAGGCTATGATTGACGAGGCCCGGGAGGTCATCCCCGGCGGGGTGCAGCACAACCTTGCGTTCAACTACCCTTTCCCGCTTGTATTCACCCGTGCAGAAGGCTGTGAATTGGAGGATGCGGACGGCAACACCTATCTGGATTTCTTGCAGGCGGGCGGACCGACGGTTCTCGGCTCCAATCCCCCTGAAGTGCGCGCACAAGTCAAGGAACTATTGGATACCTGCGGTCCGTCTACCGGGCTGTTCCACGAGTTTGAGTATAAGCTCGCCAAGAAAATCTGCGACAGCGTGGAAACTGTGGAGATGTTCCGGATGCTCAACTCCGGCTCTGAGTCCTGTATGGCGGCAATCCGCGTGGCACGTCTGGCGACCGGCAACAAGAACATCGTCAAGATGGGCGGGGCATACCACGGCTGGAGTGACCAGCTGGCTTACGGCATACGTATTCCCGGCTCCAAGTTTACGCAGGCAAGCGGCGTGCCGCTGTATCTGTTCTCCCATACGCAGGAGTTCTTCCCGAATGACCTCGACAGCTTGGAGCGTGTCCTGACCGCCAACAAGCTCAAAGGCGGCACGGCTGCCGTGTTCATTGAACCCGTCGGTCCGGAAAGCGGTACGCGGCCCTTGGATTTTGACTTCAACAAGGGTGTGGAGCGGCTTTGCCGCAAGTACGGAGCATTGCTCATCTTTGATGAGGTCGTGACCGGCTTCCGTATCGGCATGGCGGGGGCGCAGGGATTCTACGGTGTTTCCCCCGACCTCACCATCTTCGGGAAGGTCATCGCCGGCGGCTATCCGGGAGCGGGCGGTATCGGCGGCAAGAAGCAGTATATGCAGCACCTCGGCGCCGGTCTCGACAGCTCCGGCAACAAGGTCAAGAAAGCCCTTATCGGCGGCACCATGGCCGCAACACCTCTCTCCTGCGCCGCCGGCTACTTTACCCTCGAAGAGATTGACCGCCAAAACGCCTGCGAGCGCGCCGGCGCCCTCGGCGACCAACTCACCAAAGGCCTCCAAGAACTCGTCGCGAAGTATAAGCTCCCCTTTGTCGTATTTAACCAAGGCTCCATCTGTCACCTTGACAACGCCGGTACCATGCACTATGCCATCGATTGGACCCGGCCGTGGGAAATCCCCTCCATCCTTAAAGCAACCTCCGTCCGCAAAAAAGAAATGGAGCATATCGGCGCCGCCTATATGGCCGAAGGCCTCGTAACCCTCGCCGGCAGCCGGCTCTATACCTCCGCCGCCCATACGCCCGATACCATACAAGAGGCACTCAACAGATTCGAACGTGTGTTCGCTAATTGCGGGCAGCTGAATGTGTGAAGATACAGCTTTGGGCAGACGGATTGGAGACCATTCCGGTTTACAGAGCAGTATAGTTCAGGAGGAGACCATACGTGAAAATCGGCATCGCCGCTGCTTTCAAAGTACAGAACCCCTCCGCATGGAGCGGCACCCCTTTCTCTCTATATACCGCTTTTGCAAAGCTCTGCGAGAAGACCGGGGACGAGCTTGTCACGTTTTCGGCTCGTCTGCCGCAAACGGTTTGGAACGAGCAGGTGCGCCGCCGTATAGGACAGCGTGCCCGCGGGCAGGCGTGGCGGAATAAGTACACATCCAAAGCAGTACGCGCTTGGGTTCGGCAGGAAAAGCCGGATTTCCTCTTGCAGTTCGGCGGCTTTGATGTGGCGGCAACGGGTGTTCCGGCGTTTATCTATGCAGATATGAACTATGGTATGAGCCGCGCTTATATCCGTGAGTATCCCCTCCTCGCGGCGGTTGTGTACCCGGATTGGGAGGATAAGCAGCTTGCCAAGGCGCAGAGAGCGGTTCAGCCTGTGTTGGAGAATGCTGCCGGCATTTTTACAATGAGTGATTGGTGCCGCCGCGGCTTCATAGATATAGGCATACCGCCGGAGCGGCTGCATACGGTCTATGCCGCGCCCAATTGGCATGGGGCAGAGCCGCAGGGCATCGTGCCGAAAGATCACAAGGCGGGGGATGCGATCCGCATTCTGTTCGTCGGCTCCCCGTTTCTGAACAAAGGCGGTCAGACACTCATAGAGGGAGCAATGCTCCTCCTCTCCGCAGGACACAGCGTCTCCGTACATATCGCCTGCAAAGACACGCCGGAAGAGGTAAAGGCGCTGCCGTTTGTGACCGACCACGGCTTCTGCGGCAAAGCACAGTTGAAGGCACTCTACCAAGCCGCTGATGTATTCGTAATGCCGACCTATTTTGATTGCTTCCCGATTGTGGTACTGGAAGCAATGTCCATGGCAGTTCCTGTCATAGCGCGGGATGTGTGTTCTCTGCGCGAGACGGTGCACCCGGGGAAAAACGGAGCATTGCTCCGCACCGACGGCAGCCCGCAGGAATTAGCTTCGCTTATCCTGCAAGTAACGGACCCGGCAGTATACACGGACTATTCTGCGAACGCTGTTGAATCCGCCGAAACGTACAGTTGGGACAGGATAGCCGAAACCATGTTAAACACCATGCGCGAGACCGGCGGATAGGAGGGTGCAGTATGGACATACAAGCCATATCTGAAGCGGCACAGCATCTGATGCAGCTGCGAAAGTCGCATCGGAAAGCGGAGTTGGGGCATATCTATTACCATGGGCAGCGCGTTGGTAACTTAGCGGTGCGCCTGCACCGGGAGTTGTTGCGGCAAGAACGCGGCTGCCAAGCAGGAGGCATAGATATACCGCAGGAGGATACAACACAGGAAGATATTTTGCGGGTTGCAGGTTGGTTTCATGATGTAGGCAAGGGAATTGAACCGCACCCGGTCTATGGGGCGGTTCTTGCGCGGGAGGCTTTGGCAGGGTATGCTGCACCGGAGGAGTTAGATGCCATTTGCGAATTGATTCACTTTCATGCAGCCAGACGCAGACCGGAAGAAGAAAACGCCGCCAATGCAGCAGCGGACAATGCCTGGCCGAGGTGGCGGGAAGATTTTTCGGACGGCATTCAGATTCTGCAAGATGCGGATTTGCTGGATCACTTCGGCACGGCGGGCATTGCGCACAGTTTCTTCTCCGCATCCTTTTCGGAGCGCAGGCCTGCCGAACAGATTGCCCATTTCTTCGAAACCGCCGTGCCGCTGCACGAGAAATCCATGGAACGCCTGAACTATTCGGTTTCCAAAGCCATTATGCAAGAGCGCGTTGCGTTTGAAGAGAACTTCTTCCGGCGATTCCGGACAGAGGCGCAAGGGGAAGTATGGACTGCGCCGTAATGCAGCGGCAACCGACACCGATGCCAACCGTAATCATTACACTTGATACAGTAAGGGAGAAAACACATGGACATCACCGAAGCCAAGCAAGCCGTCATCGCCGCCGGTTTAAAGCTTGCAGAAACCGGGCTGATTGCCCGCACATGGGGCAATGTATCCTGCCGGGTGGATGCGGAGACGTTCGTCATCACCCCTTCCGGGAAGGCCTATGACCGCCTGACGGAGGAGGACATTGTGGCAGTCAAGATAGAGGACTGCGCGTATGAAGGGGACGTAAAGCCCTCCTCAGAGAAAGCCATCCACTCCGCCGCTTACAAGCTGCGCCCCGACGTAGGTTTTGTGATTCATACCCACCAGTTTATCGCTTCCATAGCAGGTTTGGCGAAAGCCAAAGCAATTACGGAGATAGACTTTTGGCAGGACATCCTGGGCGGCGATGTGCCGATAGCCAAATACGGCTTGCCGGGGACGGGCAAGCTCAAAAAGGCCGTTACTGCCTCCCTCAAGAAAAACGAAAAAGCAAAAGCCGTGCTGATGGCGCACCACGGTGCGCTCTGCGTCGGACGCGATGCCGAAGCCGCTTTCCGCGTCGCCAACCACTTGGAGGCCGCCTGCCAAACCTACCTTGCCAAGCAATTCCTAACCAAAAGCGGCCAAGCCGCCAATAAGCTCAGTGAAATCCGCGATGCCATCGCCGCCAAGCTCTCCCCACCGGAAATCATACCGCTGGAGCCTTACGACTCCTTCCGCAGCGGGACGGCCTTTGTCATGCTCTCCCAAGACAGCCACGAGACTTTCGACATTACCATCAAAGAGGGCCGCCTGCTCTCCGAGACGCAGCGTGTCATTCCGCAGACGGCCGAACTGCACCGCACCATCTATGCCAAAGACAAGTCCGTCAAAGCCATCCGCCACAAAACCGGCAGAGACATTCAGCTGACTAGCCTGCAACCGTGGAAAAAACTCAAAGCCTATCTGGATGACTTCGCACAAATAGCCGGAACTAACATCAAGTTCGCCGAATTCAATCCTCTGAAACCATTTGTCGGGGCGAAGGCAGTCTTCAAGGCTCTCAAAGGCAGAAATGCTGTGATCCTCAAGGGCAACGGCGCCCTTTGCACCGGCTCTTCCTTAGATGAGGCGGATGCCGTCGCTGTTGTCACTGCCAAGAACTGCGCTGCCGCCGATGCCGCTTCGTTCCTCCCAAAAGTCAAAGCTATTGGTGCTTTGGATGCCCTGCTCATGCGCTTGGTTTATAAGCTCAAGTATTCAAAGCAGAAGTAGAAAGCGGCCGTATTACGGCCGCAAGGTCGAGCCGCATTGCGGCTCGGGCGGGGAACCGCATTGCGGTTCCCCCGAGAAGCCGCAATGCGGCTTCCCGCGCTCAGATTGTCCCATCCCAAGTCGTGGTACTTGCCTTACGGGCTTCGGCATCATCGAACCAGCGGGAGGTAACGACTTTGGAGTCGGTATAGAACTTATAGGCGTCCTTACCGAGGCAGTGTTCGGAGCCGAAGAAAGAAAGCTTATGCCCGCTGAAGGGGAAGACACCGACGGGGACGGGGATACCGACATTGATACCGACCATACCGCCATCGGTGCGGCGCACGAACTCGCGGGCATAGTAGCCGTTGTTGGTGAAGATAACGGAGCCATTGGCGAAGGGATTGGCGTTCATGAGGGCGAGCCCTTCCTCGAACGTTTTGACGCGTTTGATGCACAGAACGGGTCCGAAGATTTCGGTGTCGCCGATGCTCATACCGGGCTTAACGTTGTCGAAGACCGTCGGGCCGATATAGAAGCCGTTCTCAAAGCCTTCGACCTTATAGCCGCGGCCGTCCAAGAGCAGCGTTGCGCCTTCTTCTATGCCGCCGGCGATGCGTTTTTCGACTTGTTCTTTGTGGGCGGCGGAGTACACGGGGCCGAGTTCGGTTGTCTTCTCATAGGCGGGACCGACTTTGCGCCTCTTGGCTTGCGCCACGATTTCCGCGGCGAGGGCATCGGCGATGCCTTCCTGCGCCACGATAACAGGCAGAGCCATGCAACGCTCACCGGCGCACCCGAAAGCGGCGTTGACGATACCTGCGGCGGTACGCTTGAGGGGAGCATCATCGAGAACGAGCGCATGGTTTTTCGCTTCGCAGAGGGCTTGGACGCGCTTGCCCTTCGCTGCGGCAGTGGAGTAGATATGCAGACCGACCTTTGTGGTGCCGACAAAGGTCACGCCCTTGATGTCCGGATGTTCGAGGATATTGTTGACCTCATTGCGGGTGCAGGTGACGACATTGATAACGCCGTCGGGGAGACCGGCTTCTTTGTAGAGCGCCGCAATGCGCAGAGCGGTGCGCGGCGTGGGACTGGCGGCTTTGATGACCATACAGTTTCCGGTAGCAATACAAACGGGAGCCATCCATCCGAACGGAATCATAGCGGGGAAGTTGAATGGAGCCACCCCTGCAAATACGCCCAACGGCTCGCGGTAGAGGACGGTATCAAAGCCGGTAGAAGTGTCCATGAGGCTCTCGCCCATCATTAAGGAGGGGGCGGAAAGCGCCAGTTCGGTGCCCTCTTTTGCCTTGAGGACATCGCCTTGGGCCTCGTCCCATGCTTTGCCGTTTTCCTCGGCAACAAGATGTGTCAGCTCGTCCATGTGTTCCACGAGCAGGTCGCGGAGCTTATACAGCACTTGGGAGCGTTTCATCGCGGGTGTAGCCGACCACTTCGGGAAAGCGGCTTTGGCGGCTTGGATAGCAGCCTCCACCTCTTCCGGGAGGCAGCAGGGGACTTTTGCAACAACCTCGCCGGTGGAGGGGTTGTAGGCATCGGTGTACCTGTCGGTCTTGGATTCGACATACTGACCGTTGATAAACGGCTTCAGGGTTTGGATTTCGGCCATGGTGAGGGTTCCTTTCAGAAGTATGGATAGATTTTGATTATAGGCTTTCAAAGAAATTGTACCACGCAGTCAGAATGGTTGAACGGTTGGCTTTGATGTACTCCGCAGCTTTTTTCAGTTCGGCGGCGGTTAAATCACTTCCATTGTGTGCAAGCTCTATATCACCGTTCGGCAATATCCAAAACTTTGTGGCATTTGCGGTTTGCTTACCTTTAGATACATGAATATGAACCGGTTCGGTACGATTTCCGCTGAACTCGTTTGACCAAAAAAAGAAGACCAGCCCCAAAAAATCTTGCAATACCTTAGGCATTTAGACCTCCTCCCTTCTGGGCATATTCCCAGATGAGAAAGAGATTATCCCTTAAATAGGAATCGAAAGCCAGGAGTTCATCCTCGGAAAAACCGTAGGACTTCAGGATTGTACGCTCCGGCAGAATCCCTTCCGCAAAATCAAAACCGGAAGCACTCGGACGCTCGAATCGAAAACGGACAGACCTACCCAATTCCCCGTCTTTGATATCCGAATGGGTAAGTACAATTCCGTCCATAGTTGAATAATAATACTTCATATAAGCCACCTCCCTGCGAGCGCAACTGATTATACCATATCTTCGCAAAAAAAGCAAGCCCTATCGCGTGAATCTCAAATTGTGAATAATATATGAATTTTGGAGAGAATACCGTTTTTTCAAAAAAAGCTTGACTTATTGGAGAAAGTATGGTATACTATTATCAGTTGAACAAGCATTCAACTGAAAGAGGGTAGGAATTTATGGCGGAGCGCGAACCGATTTGCGACTGCGAAACCATCCATGAGGCTGTCGTAGCCCGCGTCCGGGAATCCATGCCGCCTGCGCAGGACTTTGCCGACTTGGCTGCGTTTTACAAGATGTTTTCCGACCCGACGCGGCTGCGCATCCTGCGCGCCCTCAACTGCAATGCCATGTGCGTGTGTGACCTGGCAGTTCTGCTTGGAATGACCAAATCCGCTATCTCCCACCAACTGAAAGAGCTGCGGCTCGCCAATTCGGTCAAATACAAGCGGGAAGGGAAGATAGTTACTTACAGTCTTTCTGATGACCATATCAAAGATATATTTGAGAAGGGCTTTGAGCACATTCATGAGTAATTTTTCCGGGGTTGTAACACCCTTTCCCTTTTGCGCATACAATTGAACAGGTGAGCAACTGTTGTATTTTTATCATTACTGACACGGAGGACAATTGGGAATGGAACGTGTGTTTCTACTGAATGGGTTATGCTGCGGGGTGTGCGGCGGAAAAATTGAAAACGCCGTGCGTTCTCTGCCGGGCATAGAAAGTGCCAAACTGAATATGGCCAATGCCGCCCTGACGGTTTTGCCGGGCAGCTTCGCCGGGGATGTGCGTCAGGCGATTATGGATATTACGGCGCGCATTGAGCCGGATGTAACCGTCTTGGAGGAGGGGGAACCCCCTGCGGCTCCTCCAAAACATGTATGGCGAAACAGGGCGCTCCTCCGCATCCTGATTGGTGCCGGGCTGTTCGGCATTGGTTTGCTCTTGCCCTATATTTGGAAAACGGTGCCCGCTTGGATTGGGACTTCCTTCTGCATCGCTTCCTATGTGATCATGGGTTGGAAAGTGCTGTGGTCGGCAATCAAGAACATAGCGCACGGAGAACTCTTTGATGAGAACTTCCTGATGGCTTTGGCGACCATCGGCGCTTTTGCGCTCAAGGAAACCCCGGAGGCGGCAGGGGTCATGCTCCTTTACCAAATCGGCGAATATTTCCAAGGCTTGGCTGTGGAGCGTTCGCGGAAATCCATCACAGCCCTCATGGACATCCGCCCCGACACCGCAGAAACGGAACGCGGCGGCGCTTGGAAAACGATCCCGCCGGAAGATGTTGTGCCGGGGGAAGTGATTCTTGTCCGGCCCGGCGGAAGAATACCGCTGGACGGCGTTGTAGAGAACGGCGCGTCCGCACTGGATACGAGCGCCCTTACCGGGGAAGCTGTGCCGCGCTATGTGGGCGTCGGGGATACCGTGCTTTCCGGATGCGTAAACCAAAGCGGCGTTTTGCGCCTGCGCGTCACAAAGCCTTTCGGGGAGAGTACGGTATCGAAAATCATCGAGATGGTGGAACACGCCGCCTCCCGCAAGTCACAGACGGAGAACTTTATCACCCGATTTGCCAAATGGTATACACCGATTGTGGTCATATGCGGTCTATTGGTTGCTGTTGTCCCGCCGCTCTTCTTCCATGCCGCATGGGCACAGTGGGTACAGCGTGCTTTGGTGTTCCTACTGATTTCTTGCCCCTGTGCGCTTGTCATCTCTATCCCGCTCGGCTTTTTCGGCGGGGTCGGGGCTTGCTCCCGCAAGGGTGTGCTGGTGAAGGGCTCCAACTACTTAGAGGCTCTCGCCGCGCTCGACACGGTGGTCTTCGACAAAACCGGCACGCTCACAAAAGGCAGTTTCCGTGTGACCGACATCCGTCCTGCGCCCGGTTTCACAGCAGAGGAACTCCTGCAAGCGGCAGCCGTTGCGGAAAGCTATTCTACGCACCCCATCGCCGCCGCCGTCCGTGCGGCATACAATGCAGCTGCCCCGTCAACTGCGGTCTATCAATACACGGAAATCCCGGGGCAAGGTGTTTGCGCAGATGCCGCCGAGCAAACCCTCCTCGCGGGGAACCGCTTGCTCTTGGATTCATATGGGATTGCTGTGCCCGATGAAATGAGCGGTACTGCTGTTGTGTACGTCGCGGTGAATGGACGCTTTGCAGGGATGCTTTCCGTTGCCGATGAGCCGAAGCCGGACGCCCATGCAGCTATAAGCGCCTTGCGCCGTCTCGGTGTGCGGCGCACTGCCGTCCTGACCGGAGACAGTGCAGGTACGGCACAGGAAATCTGCCGCACTTTCGGTGTGGATGAATGCCGCATGGGGCTTCTTCCCGGCGATAAACTGGAAATCCTGGAGAATCTGCTTGCAGAAAAGCCCCCCAAAGGCAAGCTGGCCTTTGTGGGGGACGGCATCAACGACGCGCCTGTACTGGCAAGGGCAGATGTCGGTATTGCCATGGGCGGTATGGGCACTGACGCTGCGATTGCTGCGTCGGACGTCGTCCTCATGACCGATGAGCCGTCAAAGCTCTTGGAAGCCGTCCGTATCGCCCGTTTTACGCGGAAAATCGTTTGGCAGAACATCGTCTTTGCCCTCGGTACAGAAGTCCTGTTTATGACACTCGGTGCCATGGGCATGCTGAATATGTGGTGGGCTGTAATGAGCGATGTGGGAGTGATGCTCCTATCGGTTCTCAATGTGATGCGCATTATCCGAATGAAATAATGCCGCGCTGTTTTGTTCTTCGTCTGTGACCGTCAAATCTCCGTACCGATGAGACGGTAGTCCCTGTTACGCAACGCTGTCAATAACGCCGCATTGTCGGAAACCGTCTGACAGAATGCCAGACCGCCCGGCGGGTTTGCCTCGCCGAATTGCTCTAAGTTTCGCACAGCATCCGGGTTGTCAATTGCCTTTTTCTTATGGAAAGTCTCCCATTGTCCGGCGGCGTTTCGGCGCGGACCGTCACCGTGGTAGTCACTCCCCGAAAGCGGAAGTAAGCCGTAGCGGTCTGCCCAGAGTGCCGCAAAGTCGTTGTTCTCGTCGTGGTGTGGGTTGGAGTTGTAGACCTCCATACCGTCCAAGTACTTTGGCTTCACATGGGTCATGTCGAAACGGAATGGGTGCGCTTGCACGACAAACAGCCCATGCGCTTGTGCAAATCGGCGAAATGCCGGCAGACCGATGTCATATAAACCTTCGTTCGCATAGAGCATCTCTTCCGTCACGCCATAGACGGTATAATCATTCTCCGAACCCGGGTGGCAATCTTTAAAGCGAATCTCAACACCCAAGAGGACAGGAAACCCATTCGGTGCGGCGGCCTTCGCATTGCGGTAGCCGGACAAGAATAAGTCTATTTTCTCTCTCCAGGGCAGGTCATGATTGATTCCGAGCAACTCCTGTTCCGTACGCGCCTTGAAGTGATCGGTAATCACACAGCCATGGTAGCCTAAGCGCAGGCAGCGGGCTATCCCTTCCGCAGCCGATGCTTTGCCGCAGGGACTGGCCTCAGAAGTGTGCATGTGCATCTCCATGCGGAATGTGTATTCGCTCATGTGTGCTCCTTTTCGCTCAAATGTAAAGAGATTAGGGGCAAATCCAATGCTTTTCGCAGAGGTTTATGTCCCTAATCCCTGTCGGTTGTGGTGTAGGATCAGTCTTCATCGGCGGTGGAGGGAGCCGGCGGCTCCGGTTGGGGGGCGGGCTTCGGGGGCGGCGTTATCTTGCCGTAGCGCCCATAGCCGCTTCCCTCCGAGCGCGGCGCACGCGGCGCGGGAACCGATGGCGGCGCGGAGGCCGTGCGGTAGCCTTGGGAGGACGTCCCCGCCCCGCCGCCTTGCGGCGGTGCGGCATAGGGGCTCCCGGCGTTCCCATAGCTCCCGGAACGGCGGTCTTCGTAGGGCTTGCGCTCTCCATAAACAGGCTTGTCGCCGTAGGAGGGGCGGCTGTAGCCGCGTTGGGGACGGTCACCGTAGGGTTTGTGATCCCCGTAACCGCCCTGCGGTTTGTCGCCGTAGGACGGGCGGCTGTAGCCGCCTTGGGGTCGGTCGCCGTAGGGCTTGCGCTCCCCATATCCCCCTTGGCTGCCGCCATAGGGCTTTCGGTCGCCGTAGGAGCCGCGGTTATTGTTGTAGCCGCCGCGGTTGCCGTAGCCGCCGGGGCGGCGCTGCTGCTTGTACTTCTCATCCGGTGCAATGACCACGCGGCGCTGGGCATCCTGCCCAACAGAGAAAGACGTCACGCCTTCAATCTCCTGAACGGCGGAATGCACCGTGCGTCGGTCAAAGGGTGTCATGGGGTCAAGGGTCTGGTTTCGGCCCTGCTTCTTTGCTTTGGCCGCCACGCGGGCAGCGAGATCCCGCAGGGTGGCTTCGCGGCGCTCGCGGTAATCCCCGACATTGACATTGACTTTTTGGTACTCGTCTGTCTTGCGGGAGACCACCAAGCGCGTCAGGAATTGCAGGGCATCCAAGGTCTCCCCCCTACGCCCTACCACATAGCCGTAATCCATGCCGGCATCAATGGAATAGCGCACACCATCCTCTTCCTCGATTGTCAGAATCCCCGGAGAGGCAATGCCCATGGCCTTGAGGACAGCGCTCAAATAGCGCTCCCCGCCTGCAAATTCACTCTCTTCATAGTAAGCGAGCACTTTGGCGGGTGTTTTCTTGAACAGGGACTTCTGCGGGGCTTCCAAGACTTCCACGGAAACATCCACATCGTCCGGAGCTTGCAGTTCCAGTTTTGCGGCTGCGGTGGCTTCTTCAACTGTGTCGGCGGTAGCGGTAACTTCTTTTCGCATTCCTACATTACACCCTTTCCTGCTCAGAGTATGGGTCAAAGCCCATAGTATTATTCAGCGTTCAGGCGCTCATATGTCCGTTTCCGGCTGTCTTCGCGCGAACGGCGTTCGATTGTTTCGTCAATGAGGAGCTTGGCGGTCATCTTCTGCGGGGAATGGGTATAGTTCAAAATCACCGTCTGGATGAAAGCAATCAGGGAGGAGGCAATCCAGTACATCCCGATGCCGACCGGGAAAGATACGGAGATGAATCCGGAGAATATCGGCATCCCGAATGTCATACAGCCCATCATGGGGTTCTTGCTCTGCTCCGGGTTGAGTTTGCGCTGCTTGAAATAGGAGTAAAGCGAAGTCGCCATGGACGCCAGTGCAGCTAAAATCGGAATTGCCCAATACAGCCAAACGTGCGGCACCTCCACAGGGGCGACACCTTCCGCAGGGTGGATGACATCGGAGGGCTTCAGACCGAGGTTCAACCCGAAGAGGGAGAAATCGTCCTTGAAAGCAAGTATCCTGTCATAGACCGCCTGCGTCAGACCGCCGGTTCCTATGAGGCTCTTGAACTTTTCGATCTGCTCCACCAGGGTAAGCTGAATGGTCGTCGTATTTGTCCCCGCTTTGCCGAGGATGGCCTCCCCGAGAAGCTCCGATGCCTTGTCGGTCATGGTCTGGATAGCTTCAGCGGAGATTTGGAGCGTGTACTTCAGCGGGCGGTAAATAGCCGCAATCAATCCGAAGATAATCGGGAACTGGATCATCATCCCGCCGGAGCAGCCCGCACTCATCGGGTTGTAGCCCTCCCGCTGGTAGACGGCCTGCGTCTCTTGCTGAAGCTTTTGTTTGTCGTCCTTGTACTTTTCTTGGAGCTTGCGGATTTTGAACTGCATCCGCTGGCTCTGCGCCTGCTTCTTCTGCTGCGAGATGGAACCCGGCAGCATCAACAGACGGCAGAACACGGTGAAGAGAATAATCGCTACACCGTAGTTGTGGACAACTTCATATATGACGCGCAGAATCGGGCCGAAAACGACACCGAGCACATCATAAATCGCATTATAAAAGCTCATGGTTTCATCCTTACTCGTCCGGACGGGTTTAATAGGGTAACGCTTGCAGATATATGCCTCTATCCCTGCTTGTCCGGCGGCAGAGGTACGGGGTCATATCCGCCGGGGAAGAGGGGATTGCAGCGCATAAATCGCTTGAGTGCCAACCAGGTTCCTTTTGCTGCGCCATAGACGTTGATGGCATCGAGTGCATATTGGGAACAGGTAGGCTCAAAGCGGCAAAGACCGTGTGGCTTCAGCGGAGAGATATTCCGCCGATAAAAACGGATGAGGGATAAGAGAAACTTCTTCATGACGTCTCTCCCGGGGGCGAGGCGGGTCTGCGCGGCGGTGCCGTGCCGTTTTGTGCATTCGGATCCCGCAAGGCGCCGACCTTGCGCAAATGCCCCTCAATCACGCGGCGCACCTGCGGCATCTTGGCGCGGACGGTCGCCTCTTTGGCGACAAGGACTATGTCCCAGCTTCCGCGCAAAGGCTCCTCCATGGTTCGCAAAGCTTCTTTCAGGATGCGGCGGGCGCGGTTGCGCTGTACGGCATTGCCGATTCTCTTGCTCGTGGTAATCCCGAAACGGCTGCGCGGGGTTTTGCCTCGCACGGCGTAGGTGACGACAATTGCGGAACCTTGCACCTTCGCCCTGCCGTAGCAGCGCTTGAATTCACCGTTTAGCTTCATGGAGGCGTTTTTCATATCCACAAAGAACGCCTCCCCTTCAGCATAAAAAAGCGATAAGCCATTGCGGCTACTCAGTAGCTCAGTTGCTTACGCCCCTTGGCGCGGCGGCGGGCAAGCACCTTGCGGCCGTTGGAGGTCGCCATGCGCTTGCGGAAGCCATGCTCCTTCTTGCGGTGGAGCTTTTTGGGCTGGTAGGTACGTTTCATAGTATAACGCAAATCCTTTCCAATATATAAACAAGGACAGATTCCGGCCGGCGGCCGGCGGTGAAAGCAAATCCGAATCCAAACGTATCAGCGCTTGGAGAACTGCGGCGCACGGCGGGCGGCTTTCAGACCGTACTTCTTGCGCTCCTTCATGCGCGGATCGCGTGTGAGGAAGCCGGCGGCCTTGAGCTGCGGGCGAAGTTCCGGATTGTACAGAAGCAGGGCGCGGGCGATGCCGTGGCGGATGGCACCGGCTTGCCCGGTCACGCCGCCGCCGGCAACGCGGCAGATGATGTCCACCTTGCCTGCGGTATCAGTCAGCGCCAAGGGCTGGCGCACGATGAGTTTGAGCGTTTCCAGACCGAAGTAGTCATCAATGTCGCGCTCGTTGATGGTGATTTTCCCTTCGCCGTGGTACACGCGGACACGGGCGGTGGAGGACTTGCGGCGGCCTGTGCCATAAAAGAACGGTACGGTTTCGTACATAACTAACTCTCTCTCCTTACTTGGCAATCGTCCGGGCTTCCGGCTGCTGGGCTTGGTGCGGATGGTCGGCATCTTTGAAGAACTTGCAGCGGGTGAGTGCTTTGCGCCCGAGCGTTGTATCGGGGAGCATCCCTTTCACCGCCAGCTGCATGGCAAACTCCGGGCGTTCGCTCATGAGCTTGTCATAGCCGGTTTCTTTCAAGTGACCGATGTAGCCGGTGTGCCGATAGTACTTCTTCTGCTGGAGCTTCTTCCCCGTCAGAACCGCTTTGGCGCAGTTGATGATGATGACAAAATCCCCGCAGTCGGCGTGGGGAGCGAACGTAGGCTTGTGCTTCCCGCGCAGAAGCGTGGCGGCCTCAGCGGCGACACGGCCGAGGGACTGCCCTTCTGCGTCAAGCACATACCATTTGCGGAATCCCTTGGCTTCAAGATCCGCCGCCTTTGGCATATAGGTAGACATTTGGTTTCCTCCGGTTGGTTACATTTTTCAACCCTCATATTCTACCACATTTGCTTTGCTTTGTCAAGCTTTTTTCTCATTTTTTCGATTTACATTTGGATTATCTCTTTTATTCTCTGTTTTTCTATATCATGCTACCCGTTTCCTCGTAAACAATTTTCTCCATTGACAGGAATAGCCGAATATGCTATAATCAAAGCAAAGAAAGCAACAGCAGGTGGAAGAGAATGCCGACCGATACCCCGCTTGTCTCCGTAATCATCCCGATATACAATGTAGAACCGTATCTCGCCAAGTGCCTCGACTCCGTCTTGGCGCAGGACTATGCGAATATGCAAATCCTCTGCATAAACGACGCCTCCCCGGACGGCTG